>JAJFJE010000372.1 GCA_021774355.1 Alphaproteobacteria bacterium | reverse complement strand
CGCCTGCCGGAGGGCACCGCCCAGGCCGTCGCCGCCCGGGCCACTGCACTGGTCGCGGCCCTCCGGCAAGAGCGCCGGCGCCATGGCGGGCTGGAAGCCTTCCTGCAGGAATATGGCCTGTCGACCCGCGAGGGGGTCGCGCTGATGTGCCTGGCCGAGGCCCTGCTGCGGGTTCCCGATGCCGGCACCGCCGACCTGCTGATCGAGGACAAGCTGGGCCAGGCCGATTGGGCGGCCCATCTCGGGCAGGGCGACAGCCTGTTCGTCAACGCCTCGACCTGGGCCCTGATGCTGACCGGCCGGGTGCTCGGCCCGGAGGACGCCCTGGGCCGGCCGCAGCCCCTGTTCCAGCGCCTGGCGAAGCGGCTCGGCGAACCGCTGATCCGCGCCGCCATGATGTCGGCCATGCGCATTCTGGGGCGCCAGTTCGTTCTCGGACGGACCATCGGCGAAGCGCTCGACCGGGCCGCCGAGAGCGAGCCCCAGGGCTGGCGCCATTCCTTCGACATGCTGGGCGAGGCAGCCCGCACCGCCGCCGATGCCCGCCATTATCTCGAGGCCTATCATCAGGCGATCGCCGCCCTGGGGCAGCGGGCCGGCGGCCGCGGCCCCGAGCGGGCAGCGGGCATCTCGATCAAGCTGTCGGCACTCTATCCCCGCTACGAGAACGCTCGCTGGAGCGACGCCGCCGCCGCCCTGAGCGACGCCCTGGGCGGCCTTGCCCGGGCCGCCCGCAGCCATGATATCGGCCTGACCGTCGATGCCGAGGAAGCCGACCGGCTGGAGCTATCCCTCGACCTGTTCGAAACCCTCCTCCGCGATCCTGGCCTGGCCGGCTGGGACGGCCTGGGCCTGGCCGTCCAGGCCTATCAGAAGCGCAGCCATGCCCTGCTCGGCTGGCTGGTCGCCGAGTCCCGGGCGGCCCGACGGCGGCTGATGATCCGCCTGGTCAAGGGCGCCTATTGGGACAGCGAGATCAAATGGGCCCAGGAACAGGGATTGCCCGGCTATCCCGTGTTCACCCGCAAGCTGGCGACCGACACCGCCTATCTGGCCGGGCTGCGTCTTCTGCTCGATGCCCGCGGGCCGATCTTTCCCCAGTTCGCCACCCATAACGCCCATACCGTCGCCACCGTGCTGACTTTGGCCGGCGGCACGGGTGGTTACGAGTTCCAGCGTCTCCATGGCATGGGCGAGGCGCTCTATCACGGCCTGGTCGGGCCGGACTGCCCGGTGCGGGTCTATGCCCCGGTGGGCGGTCACGAGCATCTGCTCGCCTATCTGGTGCGGCGCCTGCTGGAGAACGGCGCCAACACCTCCTTCGTCAACCGGCTCCACGACGACCAGGTGCCGATCGCCCAGATCATCGCCGATCCACCGACGGCGTTGCGTCGCCATGGTTGCGCGCCTCACCCCCGCATTCCCCTTCCCGCCGATCTCTATGCCCCGGAGCGGCGCAATTCGGCCGGCATCGACCTGTCCGATCCGACCGTCCTGCGCCCCCTGTTCGCGGCCATGGATGCCGCCCTGGCCAGCCCCGCCGAGGCCCGGCCCGTGGTCGGCGGCGCCAGCCGTCCCGGACCCAGCCGGCCGCTGACCGATCCGGCGGACCGGCGGCGCCTGGTCGGCACGGTGGTCGAGGCGGACGACGATGCCATCGAGCAGGCTTTCACCCTCGCCGGCGCCGCCTTCCCGGCCTGGAATCGCCAGGCCGCGGCCCGGGCCGTCCTGCTCGACCGGGCCGCCGACCTGTTCGAGCGGGACCGCGCCCGACTGATGGCCCTGGCCGTGCGCGAGGCCGGCAAGACCCTGCCCGACGCCGTTGCGGAACTGCGCGAGGCGGTCGATTTCCTGCGCTATTATGCCGCGCGCACCCGCGCCGATTTTGACGGCCCGCGGCCGCTGCCGGGACCCGCCGGTGAACGGAACAGCCTCGTGCTGGAGGGGCGCGGCACCTTCATCTGCATTTCCCCGTGGAATTTTCCCCTGGCGATCTTCACCGGCCAGGTCGCCGCCGCCCTGGCGGCCGGCAATTGCGTGCTGGCCAAGCCGGCGCCCCAGACCCCGCTCATGGCGGCGGCGGCGGTTGCCCTGCTCCACGAGGCCGGCATCCCCGGGGCGGTGTTGCATCTGTTGCCGGGCGGCGCCGGCGTCGGCGCGCGCCTGGTCGGCGACCGCCGGGCGGCCGGCGTCGCCTTCACCGGTTCGACCGCATCGGCCCAGGCGATCAACCGGGCCCTGGCCGCCCGGTCCGGCCCGATCGTCCCGCTGATTGCCGAGACCGGCGGGCAGAACGCCATGATCGTCGACTCGACCGCGCTGGCCGAGCAGGTGGTGGGCGATGTCCTGGACGGCGCCTTCCGGTCGGCCGGGCAGCGCTGCTCGGCGCTGCGCGTGCTCTACCTCCAGGATGAGTGCGCGGCCGCCATTCTGGCGATGCTGGAGGGCGCGGCGGCCACCTGGACCCTGGGTGATCCGGCGCTGTTGGCGACCGATGTCGGGCCGGTGATCGACGACGGGGCCAAGGCCCGGCTCGAAGACCATATTGCCGCGCTCGAACGCCACGGCCGGCTGCTGTTCCGCATCGCGCCTGGGCCGGATTGCGCCGCCGGCAGCTTCGTCGCCCCATGCGCCTATGAGATCGACCGCATCGAACGCCTGGACGGCGAGAAATTCGGCCCCATCCTTCATGTCATCCGCTGGCGCCGGGACCAGTTGGACCAGGTTTGCGATGCCGTTGCCGGGACCGGCTTCGGCCTGACCCTGGGAATCCATTCACGCATCGACCGGACCGTCGCCACGGTCATCGCGCGTCTGCGGGTCGGCAACACCTATGTCAATCGCAACCAGATCGGCGCCGTGGTCGGCGCCCAGCCCTTTGGCGGCCTGGGCCTGTCGGGGACCGGGCCCAAGGCGGGCGGTCCCCATTATCTGCAGCGCTTCGCCTGCGAGCGGACGATCAGCGTCAACACCACGGCATCGGGCGGCAACGCCGCCCTGATCACCCTGGCCGACGAGGACTGAACAGCCGCTCGCGCAGCCGGCTGGCAAGGGTCAGCGGCGCCGCCAAGGCCTCGGCCGCCGGGGCCAGGCGGCCGCGCAACCGCCCGAGATGACCGATCTCGGCCAGCCGGCGGTCCAGGAAGGCCCGGGTCTGTTCCCGTCCCGGCGAATCATCCTGCAGCCAATAGGCAAAACTCGCGGAATAGACCGCCGCCAGCAAAGCCCGCTTGGTGTAGTAGCTGAAATCGGTCGAGCGGTCGCCGATCGCCGCCCAGGCCGCGTCAACCGTGCGGTACAGCAGGCGCAGGGCGGTGCCGGCATGGCCCGGCATGGCCAGGAACTGGGCGCCGCGGCGCACCGCCTCGCGCGCCGGCTCGGCCTGTTCGAAACGGAGCCACAGCGCCGCCGCCACTTTTTCGTGGTGCCGCAGGGTGCTCATGTCCCGGACCGCCACGGCCGCAGCCATCTGGCGGTCGGCGCGGGCGGAATGGGCGGCGATGGCATCGACCGGCCCGCGGGGAAACAGGCTGCGGGCCAGCATCGGGTCAAGCCCGAGGTCGCCGGCCGCGCGGTCGATCGCCGCCAGCGACCAGCCATCGAACGGCACATGGCCAAGCAGGGCATCGAGCAGGCGGTCGGCCGAGGCCTGGGGCGTGGCGTCCATGATCAATCCTGCACTGGGTCAGCGGCATCGAGGAACCGCAACGTCCCAAGATCGGTCATACGCTGGGGGTAAAGAATACCGTCCAAATGGTCGCACTCATGGGCCACCACACGGGCGTGGAAGCCGGTGGCCAGGCGATCGACGACGGCGCCATCGAGATCGAGCCCGCGATAGCGCAGGCCGCGTGCCCGCGGCACCCGTCCGGCCAGGCCCGGCACCGACAGACAGCCTTCCCAATCCTCGACTTCGACCGGGTCGACCAGTTCGAGGACCGGATTGGCCAGGATGGTGAAGACGGCGTGGTCGCGGGACCGGCTGTCGGGATCGGCCAGCGGGGCCCAGAACATGACGAGGCGCAGCGATACCCCGATCTGCGGCGCGGCTATGCCGCGCCCTCCGGCGGCCGCCATGGTGTCGAGCATATCGTCCGCAAGCGCCCTGATCGCCGGCGCCGTGACGTCGGCCACCGGCGCCGCCACGGCCCGCAACACGGGTGCGCCCATGCGCAGGATCGGTCGGATCGCCATGGCCCGACTATGCCCCGCTTCGGTCGCCCGGCGCAATTTCACGCTTCACGGGGGAGCGCTGCACTGGCACGGTCTAACGGTCTCGAACCCCGCGCGGAGGGCACGCCCATGGGTTGGCTCAGCTGGATCGTCTTCGGCCTGATCGCCGGTATTATCGCCCGGGTCATCGTACCCGGATCCGATTCCGGGGGCTTTCTGTGGACCATCGTGATCGGCATCGTCGGTGCCTTTGTCGGCGGCTTCATCGGCACCCAGATCGGCTGGGGCGACGTCACGTCCTTTGACCTGAAATCGATGGGCATCGCCGTCCTGGGGGCGATCGTCTTCCTGGTGTTGTGGCGCGCCGCGACCTGAGAAGACGTCTGAAAACCCGCTTTTCGTCATCCCCGACACAGCCGCCACGGAGATCCGGGATCGTTCTCGCCGGCGCGCTTGTGCTCTTGCCCCGGGACTGACCCGGCTCAAGGCCGGGATGACGAAAGCTTCAAGCCGGGCAGGCAGGGTTCCAAACCGCCTCCGGGGCCGGTGCCCAGCCGCCGTTGCGGGCACATGCCAAGCCCTCCGCCCGATCGCCTTCCATGGTCGTCGCTCAGTGGGCGAGGCCCTTGTTGATTTCCTCGACCATCTTCTTGGCGTCGGCGAACAGCATCATGGTGTTGTCGCGGAAGAACAGTTCGTTCTCGACCCCGGCATAGCCAGACGCCATGCCGCGCTTGACGAACAGCACGGTCTTGGCCTTGTCGACCTCGAGGATGGGCATGCCATAGATCGGCGATGCCTTGTCGGTCTTGGCCGCCGGATTGGTCACGTCATTGGCCCCGATGACGAAGGCGACATCGGCCTGGGGGAAGGCCGAGTTGATGTCTTCCAGCTCGAAGACCTCGTCATAGGGGACATTGGCCTCG
>JAJFJE010000371.1 GCA_021774355.1 Alphaproteobacteria bacterium | reverse complement strand
GGCGGACCGCATCGGCGGGCGGGACCAGGGCGACATTTTCCGCCTGTCGATGGACCTGCTCGGCCTGTGGCTGGCACGGATGATCCGCCTGGCCGCCACGGGCGCGGCCGACGACACCGCTTCCGACCAGGCGATGATGCTGCCGCTGGCAGGCCGCGCGCGGCTTGAACGGTGGAGCGAGGTATGGGAAAAGGTAAATGCCTTGGTCGCACGGGCCGAGGCGGTAAATCTCGACCGTCGTCATGTGCTGATGGCCGCCCTGTCTGCAATTGAACGGGCGGCACGCTCGGCCTGACCCTCGGGGCAATTGGAGCAAGTCATGGTCGACGGTGCGTTGGCGCCATTTTATCTCACGACGCCGATCTATTATGTCAATGACGTGCCTCATATCGGCCACGCCTATACAACATTGGCCTGCGACGCCATCGCACGTTTCTGGCGCCTGGATGGCCGGGCGGTTCACTTCCTGACCGGTACCGACGAACACGGCCAGAAAATCCAGCGCGCGGCCGCCCTGCAAGGCATCGATCCCCAGGTCTTCTGTGACCGGGTCTCGCAGAATTTCCGCGATCTTGCGCAGACCATGAACTACAGCATCGACGATTTCATCCGGACCACCGAACCGCGCCACAAGACCGCCGTGCAGGCGATCTGGCGCAAGCTGCTCGACGCCGGGGCGATCTACGAAGACACCTATAAGGGCTGGTACTCGGTGCGGGACGAGGCCTATTTCGACGTTGACGAATTGCAGCCCGGCCCCGACGGCACGCGCCTGGCACCGACCGGCGCGCCGGTCGAATGGGTCGAGGAGCCGAGCTTCTTCTTCCGCCTGTCGGCCTATGGCGACCGCCTTCTCGAGCATTACGACAATAATCCGGATTTCATCCTGCCGCGCGGCCGGCGCAACGAAGTGGTCAGCTTTGTCAAAGGCGGCCTGCGCGACCTGTCGATCAGCCGCGCCTCGATCAGCTGGGGCGTGCCGGTTCCGGATGTGCCCGGCCATACCGTCTATGTATGGCTCGACGCTCTGACCAACTACCTGACGGCACTGGGCTATCCAGCCATCGACGAGGCCCAGTTCCGGCGCTGGTGGCCGGCCGACCTGCACATGATCGGCAAGGATATCATCCGCTTCCACGCGGTCTACTGGCCGGCCTTCCTGATGGCCGCCGAATTGCCGATCCCCAAGCGCGTCTTCGCCCATGGCTGGTGGACCAACGAGGGCCAGAAGATATCCAAATCCCTCGGCAACGTCATCGACCCGACCCAGCTTGTCGCCACCTATGGCCTCGACCAGACCCGCTATTTCCTGCTGCGCGAGGTGCCGTTCGGGCAGGACGGCGATTTCAGCCACCGGGCCATGGTCGCCCGGATCAACAGTGACCTGGCCAATGACCTGGGCAATCTGGCGCAGCGCACGCTCAGCCAGATTGCGCGCAACTGCGCCGGCAAGGTGCCCCAGCCGGGGCCGCTCAGCGCGGCGGACGAAGCGCTGCTCGACAGCGTGGATACCCTGCTGGACGAACTCAGGACGGCGTTCGAGGGCCAGGAAATTCACCTCGCCCTGACCCGGCTGTGGGCGATGATCGGCGACACCAACGGCTATATCGCCCGCGAGGCCCCATGGTCCCTGAAAAAGACCGATCCGGCGCGCATGGCCACGGTGCTGTGGGTGACCGCCGAGGCGATTCGCCAATTTGCCATCCTGGTCCAGCCGGTGATGCCCGGGGCCGGGGCAGCATTGCTCGATCAGTTGGGGCAGGGGCCGGAGAGCCGCACCTTCGACAGCCTCGGGGTCAAGGGCCGCTTGGCCGCCGACACGCCGCTGCCGCCGCCGCAGGGGGTCTTCCCCCGGTTCGTCGAGGAGGCATAATGCTGATCGACAGCCATTGCCATCTCGATTTCCCGGATTTCACCGGCGACCTGGACGCCGTGGTGGCGCGCGCCAAGGCGGCCGGTGTGGGCGCCATGCTGACCATCGGCACCCGCCTGGCGAAGGCGGAGCAGGTGATCGCCGTGGCCGAGCGCTACGACAATATCTGGTGCACGGTCGGGATTCATCCCCACGAGGCCGAGGCCGAGGCTGCCGTCCAGGTGGAGACGCTGATCGCCCTGGCCAGCCATCCCAAGGTCGTCGGCATCGGCGAAACCGGCCTCGACTATTATTACGAGCACGCCCCCCGCGCGGCCCAAAAGGCCAATTTCCGCACCCATATCGCCGCCGCCCGGGCAACCGGCCTGCCCCTGATCGTCCATGCCCGGGACGCCGATGCGGATACCGCCGCAATCCTGACCGAAGAGATGGCGCAGGGGGCCTTTTCCGGGCTGATCCATTGCTTTACCTCCGGTGCCGCCCTGGCCGAGACCGCTCTGGCCCTGGGCCTGTCGATTTCCTTCTCGGGCATTGTGACGTTCAAGACCGCCGGGGCCTTGCGGGCGGTCGCGGCCACGGTTCCCGACGACCGCCTGCTGGTCGAAACCGACGCGCCCTATCTGGCGCCGGTGCCCCATCGCGGGCGGCGCAACGAGCCGGCCTTCGTCGCCGATAC
>JAJFJE010000038.1 GCA_021774355.1 Alphaproteobacteria bacterium | reverse complement strand
TCAGGCTGTCATGGCCCTGGCCGCCGGCGATGACGTCGGCGGCGCTGGTGCCGGTGATCGTGTCGTCGCCGGCCGTCCCGGCCTGGGACATCAGCTTGGTGCGCAGCACCGGACGGGTCCAGACCGTGCCGTCGTCGAAGGCGATCTGTTCGATCCCCTGGCTGTAGTAATCATCGAAGCCATAGGCCAGGCGCAGGGTGCCGCCATCGCCCGCATCCGGAGCCGACGGCGCCACGGTCATCACCACGTCGGCGCCGCTGCGCTGGAACGCGACCTGGTCCGGAGCAATGCCGTGCAGCACCAGCCGGTCGGCGCTGCCATTGCCCGTGGTCTCGGTGATGGTGTCGTTGCCGTCGCCCCGGGCATAGACATACGCATCGTTGCCGCCGCCGCCGTCGAGGGCATCGTCGCCCGGGCCGCCGGCGAGGGTGTCGGCGGCATTGAAGCCGGCGATCACATCGGCGCCGTCGGTCGCGACCTGGGCCAGATAGAGCGCGCGCAGATCGGCGGCCAGCCACAGCGTGCCGTCATCGAACGCGACCTGTTCCACGCCTTGGCTGTAATAGTCGTCGAGGCCGTGGACCAGGGTGATCTGGCCGCCGTCGCCGGCACCGGGCGCGGTTTCCGCAATCACCAGGGTGGCATCGCCGCCGCTGCGCCCGACGCTCAGGGCGTCTTGTGTAACACCGTGCAGCACCAGCCGGTCGGCGCTGCCATTGGCCGTGGTCTCGGTGATGCTGTCATGGCCGTCGCCCCGGTTATAGACGTAGGTGTCGCTGCCGGCGCCGCCATTGGCCGCATCGTCGCCGCTGCCGCCGATCAGCATGTCGCGCCCGGCGGTTCCGGCCAGGCTGTCGTCGCCGGCAAAGCCGATCACCACGGCGCCGGCGCCGGCAGCCGCTATCGTGTCGGCCCCGTCGCTGCCCAGGGCAAAGCCCGCGGCCAGGCCCTGGACCACCGCGTCGCGCCAGCCGGCGTCGACCCCGTCGGCCTCGAGCTTGGCCGCCAGGGCCGTCGCCACCGCGGCGGTGTCGAAGCCCGCCGGGGCGCCGACCAGGGGCAGCAGTTCGGCCAGGGTCAGCGCGCTGGTCATGGCGGCGGCGGAGTCCCGACCGGCCGCCAGGCGCCCGGCGACATCGGCGACGGCGAGATCGAGATGGCCGGCGAAGTCGGCCGCCGAAGCGCCTTCGACCACCCCGGCCAGGGCGGTCAGGGGATAGTCGAACAGGGCCACCACATCCTGGGTCAGGGCCAGGAACGAGGCGGCAAACTGGGACAGGAGCTGGCCGCTCATATAGGTGACGATGGCCTGGTAATAGGACTCGAGCGCCGCCCCGGCCTGGGGCCCCGGATCGCTGGCCCCGGTGGCGGTGTGGAAAGCCTGGCCGTGAACCGCCTCGAGAAAGACCAGGTGGCGGGCATCGATATGGTCGCCGCGCGACCCGGGCGCCGCCGCCGCCCCGGCCCAGTCCAGCAGCACGGCCTCGAGCCCGCTTTTCAGGGCGGGCGCCGACATACCACCGGCGCCCAGCACCAGGGCCTTCAGGGCGGCCAGCAGGGCCGGATCGGCGGTCATCGCCCCGTGCAGCTCGGGCAGGTCGCCGCTCGCCCCGACATTGGGCAGCAGCAGGGCCTCGCCCGCGGCACCGCCAGCGGCGGCAGCGGTGGTGATGGCGTTGACCTGGCTGTTCTCGAACCAGACATCATAGACCGGGCGGTCCTGGCCGGCGGCGTCGGCATAGCGGCTTTCATGGCTGACCCAGCTGCCGCCGATCCAGCGGTCGACGAAGGCGGCATCGAGGGCGATGGCGGCGACGCCGGCCTGGACCAGGCTCTGCAGTTCGCCGGGATCGGTGACGCCGTCGCCGTCCAGGTCGCGCCAGATCCTCAGCTGGCCGAACACCGGGTCCTGGGCGTCGATGACCTGGTCGCCATTGGCATCCGCGGCGGCGAGCACGGTGAAGCCGTCGACATCGCCGCCGCCGAACAACTCGGCCAGGTCGTCGATGGTGCCGTTGCCGTTGCGGTCGAGGGCGAGCAGCCCGTCGCCCGGGCCGATCCAGGCGGTCTGCTCGGCGATGCCGTTGCGGTCGAGATCGAAATGGGCCTGGGAGTCCGCCAGGGCGATCAGGTCGAGGCCGTTGCCGTCGAGATCGAGCACCAGAGGCGAGATCGGCGGAAAATAGAACGGCCCGCCCGGCTCGAACCACGCCCCGCTGCCAGCGCCGGCCATATGCTGGCTCAGGGCATCGGCCATGCCGTCGATCGCCAGGCTGGCGATGGCAATCCCGGTCGCACCGACCAGCATCAGCGATCCGGAGGCGGCCGCGGCGAGCAGCGCCAAAGCGGCCGGCGCCGCGATGGCGAGTCCGGGACCGACCAGATCGATGAAATCCCCCATCAGGGAGTGCAGCCCGGCCATGGTTTCCGGGGCCACCGCCTCGCCCAGGCTGAGCATGTGCTGGACCATATCGGCCATGGCGAGGCCCGCCCCGATGGTCAGGGCCGCGGGGCCGGCAAAGCCGGCAGCAGCGGGCGAAAAGGCCGCCAGCCCGGCCAGCAGGGCGGTTGCGCCGGCGGTGCCCACGCCCAGCAGGGCCGCCACCTCGACCGCCTTGGTGGCGCCGGCACGGGGGCCGTTATGGACCCATTCATCCGCAACCTGGGCCAGGCCGTCGGCGATGAAGATCGGCCCCACCCCCTGATGCAGGCCCTTCAGGGCATCGACCATGCCGTTCATCCAGTCGCCCAGGAAAGTCATCGGCTTGGACAAGGCGGCCCGGCCGATCTGATCTTCGAGCAGCATCCGGTTGGCGGTGTTTATGGCGGCAGGGTCTGCGGTGCCGGTCCGCATGGCGTCGAGCAGTTCCGGCGGCATCCAGCTGGAATTGCCGCTCATCCCCTCGGGGGCGGCATAGGTGCCTTTCATATAGTCGACGGCATGGGCCGCATCGCCGCCGGCCCGCAGGAAATCGGAGATCGTGCCCCCGTTCACCTTCGACAGGGCGTCGAAAA
>JAJFJE010000370.1 GCA_021774355.1 Alphaproteobacteria bacterium | reverse complement strand
CAGGCCGCCCAGGCTGTCGAGGCCCGGCAGGCCGCCGGCACCGCCAAGGAGGTCGCCCAGTATCGGCAAGCCACCCCCGGCGCCGCCCAGACCACCGGCGCCGCCCAGCAGATCGCCGAGCACCGGAATGCCGCCGAGCGGGTTGCTGGTGCCGCCGCCCAGCAGGCCGCCCAGCAGGCCGCCCAGCAGGTCGCCGAGCACCGGAATGCCGCCGAGCGGGCTGTTGCCGCCACCAAGCCCCGAGAGACCGGCACCGCCGGCCAACAGGCCCAGGGGTCCGGTCGCGGTATAGGGATCGTCCTGGGAATAGGACAGCAGGTGCTGGCCGGCCAGGGTCAGGTCGAACAGCGAACTGGAGGTGTTGATGGCCAGGCCAAGCACTTGGCCGACACCCGTATTGGTGCCGGAATTGACCCCGACGCCGAGCAGCGGAACGACCAGGCCGGGAGCATCGCCGGACGCCACGGCGGCCTGCAACAGCGCGGCATCGCCGGTCACCGATTCGCCCAGCGCCGCAACGACCGGCAGGGTGCCCTGTGCCAGAACATTCTGCAGCTGCTGGACCACCGACAGCACCGGTGCCAGCGGCGAACCGAGCGCGCCCGTGGAGCCGGCATCCGAAGCGGGCACGGTGGCCAGATCGGACTGGGCCAGATTGGCCCCGAGGACGGTCGCAAGATCGCTGACCGCAGCCCCTAGCAGGCCACCCTGGCCACCGCCGGACTTGTCCGCGATGCTGCCGCCGATCAGGCCGCCAATGCCGCTATTGCTGCCGCTGGCAAGCGACAGACCGAGAACCGAGGCGGCCGCGGAATTGTCGCCGCCGCCGCCGACGATCGCGATCAGCGGGCCACCCACCGCATCGAAGGGCAGGCCGGCCTGGCCGAGCAGCCCGCTCGGGGTGCCGCCATCGGTCGGGACCGTCAACAGATCCTGGCCGCCCAGGGTCAGGGACAGCTTGGCATCATCCGTGCCGAGGCCGAGGCCGAGCAACTGGCCGACGCCCGTGCCGGCGCCGGAGCCCAGGCCGACCCCAAGCAGCGGAATGGTATTGCCCGCGGAGTCACCCGAGCCCAGGGCCACCGTCGCCAGCAGGCCCTGCACCGCATCTTGACCGGAGGTCGGCACCGTCGCCAGCGCCAGGCCGCCATTGAGCAGCGGCTCCAGGGGTACGGCGCTCAACACCGGCGCGACCAGAACACCGAGCGCCCCGCTGGCGGTGTTCAGGCTGGGCGGAATGACCAGAAGATCCTGGCCCGCCAGCTTCACGCCCAGCAATTCGTCGTCGTCGGCAATGCTGAGGCCGAGCAAGCCGCCCTGGGTCGAGCCGTCCGCCTGCAGCCCGCTTTCGCCGCTATGGGCGCCCGAACCGACCGAAGCCCCGACCAGCACGGCGTTGCCGCTATCGTCACCGCCAGCCAGGCCGGTGCCGACCAGCAGGGCGCTGCCCGAACCGTCGCCGCCGCCCAGGCCGTTGACATTGACCAGCGGCAGGCCGCTGCCGGTAGTCACCGTGTTGTCGTTGCGGTGATCGAGGAAGGCGACATCGTCGAACAGCAAGTCCGGCCGGAGATCCTCGCGATCGCGGCGGATCAGCGTCTTGTCGCCGGTGTTGGCGTAGAATTTGAAGCCGGCCAGGCCGCGGGTATCGTGCTGATCGATGAAGCCCGCGACGAAAAGGGAGAAGCCGGGCGCGTCATCGCCCGACAACTGGGCCTCCAGCGAGGCATCGCCCGAGAAATCGCCCTCGACCAGGCGAACGCCGCCGCGCAGGCGCAGATCGTCGTCGAGGTAATAGGCCAGGCCGGCGCGGCCATAGATGCCCTTGCCCCGGTGCTCGGTGTCCCGATAGCCGAACAGTCCCTCCAGGCTCAGCCGGTCGGAATAGAATTCGCCGTTCACGCCGGCGGCATAGGTGTGGCCGGTATTGTTGTCGTAGAGGGCAAGCCCGTAGGCGCCGAAAGCGCCGATGGTGGGATCGCGATTAAACAGCTGGACGCCCGTCCCGACGAACCCGTCATTGCCCAGATTGCCGGCATAAAGGTCCGTCTGAAGGCCGAAGCTGTCGCCCAGCGGGATGGTCAGCCCGGGATTGCCGCCGAAGGCGACCCGGCCATTCGCCCGCCCGAGATAGACCGGCACATGCCAGTTCAGCTCCGACACCGCCTTGTTGCCCAGGCCGGTCGGCGCCTCGACGCCCCAGTTCGGCGCCTGCACCGGTGTCCCGGGCGAATAGGTGCCGTCACTTTGGGCCAAAGCGAATACGCTGGTGGCGAGTGCCGCCGAAATGGCGACGCTTGATGTAAAGCTCTTCAAGACTGACACGTGAATCCCCCCTTGGTACCACCGACCAAGTCAAACGCACTGCATCATTATCGCGGGGGTGAGGGCAAATGCAGTTGTTCGGTTGGGAGAAATTTCCGATCCAAAATGGAACTTTCTCTCCCGTTGCAAGGGGTTGACGCGAGACCGCGGGGACTCTCTGCCGCCCCCCGTGCAGCGATTTTCACCAAAACGCAGCCGCTGCGGGCATCGCGTCGGCGATCACCCATCAGCGGCAGCGTCGTTCGATGCTCTCGACCAGGGTTCGCAAGATCTTGATCCGGGCATGACGCTTGTCATCCCCTTCGATCAGGGTCCAGGGGGCAAGCTCGGTCGAGCAGCGTTCGATCATCTCGACAATCGCCGAATCATACTGCGGTCGCCGGCGCCGGTTGCGCCAATCATCGGCGGTGATTTTATAGCGCTTGAAACCGGTGGTCTGGCGTTCGCGGAACCGCCGCAATTGTTCGCGCGGCGAGACCACCAGGAAGAATTTGACCACGGCGATGCCGGCATCGTGCAACTCCTCCTCGAAGGCGTTGATCTCGCCATAGGCGCGCCGCCAGTCGGCCTCGCTGCACAGGCCCTCGACCCGCTCGACCAGCACCCGCCCATACCACGAGCGGTCGAACAGGGTGAGGCGGCCGGACGACGGCACATGGCGCCAGAAGCGCCACAGATAGGGATGGCCACGCTCTTCGTCATTGGGCGCCCCCACCGGCACGACAGCAAACCGGCGAGGGTCAAGCGCCATGGTGACCCGCCGGATGGCACCGCCCTTGCCGGCGGCGTCATAGCCCTCGAACACCGCCACCGCCGCATGGCGCTGGAACCGCTTGCGCCGGACCGCCTTGGCCAGCCGCGCCTGGAGGGTGACCAAAGCGTCCTCATACGCCCCCTTGTCGAGGGCGAGAGTCAGGTCGAGCGTATCGAGAATGGTTGCCTGGCCGCCATTCGCCCGCGGCTTCAGGGCAACCGCGGTCTTGACCGGCGTCGGGGTCGGCGGCGGCTGGACGACCATGCGGTCGAACTCGCGCAGCAGGGTTTCCGCAACCGTCGCCTCGCGGAAATTGCGGTCGCCGCTTTCCACCACGAACCAGGGTGCGGCCGCCGTCGAGGTGCCGCCGACCATGCGTTCGGCCAGGGCGCGCACGGTGTCGTAATGCTTGAGCTGGGCCCAGTCGTCCTTGGTTACGCGCCAGTGCGTCTTGCGGTCCGCGGCCAGGCTCTCCAGCCGGCGCTTCTGGTCCCGTTGCGACAGGTGGAACCAGAACTTGACCACCAGGGCGCCCTCGTCCACCAGCATCTGCTCGAAACGGTTGATGGCGGCGAATTCGCCGTTGAGGGCCCCGTCCTCGGGCAGCTTGTGGCGCCCCAGCAAGGCGCCGTACCAGGCGGAGAAGAACATGCCGATGCGGCCCTTGGCCGGCAGGGCGCGCCAATAGCGCCACATCGGCGGGCGGCAGCGTTCCTCGTCGGTCGGCGCCAGATCGGGAACCACGGCGATGTGCCGGGGATCGAGCCATTCGCCGATGGCATGGGCGGTTTCGCTGCGGCCGCTGCCGTTGACTCCGGCAAGAATGATGACGACCTCGGTACGCGCCCGGTTCAGCATTTCGTACTGGGCCGTCAGCAGTCCTTCGCGCAGCCCCGGCATGAGCTGCTTGAAGGCGTCGTCCGACAGCTGGCTGCCGATTTCCGCGGTTTCGAACATCGTCCCTCACAGTGCCTGGATTCCTTGAAGCATAGCGGGATTCGGCCCGTCGCGCGTCCCGGCAACGGGCGCCGGCCTGTGACGGGGGTCACTGATCGACCGCGGGCCCTGCCTTATGATGGCTGCCAGATCGGCCGATTGTGGGCCGTCACCAAGCGACGAGGCCTATGATGAGCACAGAGACAGCGGTGAAGCGCGGCACCAAGATCGATCCGGCGGATGTCGACCGGATCGATCGCGCCAAGCTGGGCATCCTGCTGGCCCGCCCGCCCCAGACCGACGTCGAAGGCCAGGCGTGGTATTCCGGCTA
>JAJFJE010000369.1 GCA_021774355.1 Alphaproteobacteria bacterium | reverse complement strand
TAGCCGGAATACCACGCCTGGCCTTCGACGTCGGTCTGGGGCGGGCGGGCCAGCAGGATGCCCAGCTTGGCGCGATCGATCCGGTCGACATCCGCCGGATCGATCTTGGTGCCGCGCTTCACCGCTGTCTCTGTGCTCATCCCCGGCTCCCCCTTTGTGCAGCGCCTCGGCTCCGACAATGATAGCCGAAGCGCGGTGGTTTTAAAGCGGCGACCGGTGTAACCAGGGTCGCAGGGAGACGGACAATGGCAGAGGCGGCCTTCATTACCGGCGGGACCAAGCGGCTGGGGGCGGCCATTGCCGAAAGGCTCGCCGCTGCCGGCTATGATCTGGTGCTGCAGACCCGAGACCGGGAATCGGTCGACCGGTCCTGGCTCGACCGCCTGGCCGGGGGCGGCCGCGCGGTCGCCCTGGTCGAACTCGACCTCGCGGCCGCCGAGCGCCTGCCCGAACGCATGGACGGGGTGTTCAGCCGCCACGGCAACATCAGCCTGATCGTCAACAATGCCTCGCGGTTCATCCCCGACGATTTCGCGACCGTGACCGCGGACAGCCTGCTTGCCCATTTCCAGGTGAACGCCTTCGCCCCGCTGGCGATCCTGCAATCCTTCGCCCGCCTGGTCGGGCGGGGGGCGGTGGTCAATATCCTCGATGCCAAGCTGGCCTGGCCCAATGCCGACTTCCTCAGCTACACCCTGGCCAAATTTGCCCTGTCCAACATCACCGACCTGGCCGCCCGCCATTATGCGCCGGCGATCCGGGTCAATGGCGTGGCCCCCGGCCTGACCCTGATCAGCCCGTTCCAAGACGCCGACCGGTTCGCCCGGGAGCGGGCCAAGCTGCCCCTGGGGGGCACGGTCGGCCCGGCCGACATTGCCGAGGCCGTGGCCTATCTCGCGGCGGCCCGCCACGTGACCGGCGAGGTCATTCATGTCGATGACGGCGAGCGCCACCTGGCCCGGCAGAAAGACCCGTCCTGGGCATGATGTCGCACGTGCATCCATTTTTCGAAAAACAAGTTTAGGTTGTTTCGAATTGGCTGGGGTTTGACTCGTCAATAATCCCGCCCCGGTGCACCATCGATTCATGAAAATCGTCTCGGCCTTGATCGCTGTCTGTGTCGTGCTCGGGGCGCCTGCCCTGGCCGTCGCCGGGGATCTGCGGGCGGCTCAGGCGGACCTTTCGCCAGCAGCGGAGCCGGGATTCGACGTTCCGGCGCGGCCGCAGCGGGGCCCCCCGACCTTGCACCTGCCGGCACCGGCGCCCTTGCGGTCGCCGGTGATTACAGAGTTTCCCGGGGTGACCGCCATTCCCGACAAGCCGGGCGATCCGCGGGTTCTGGCGCTGCCGCTGGACCAGGCGGCGGGGCTGGGGGTGCGGGTGGCGGCGGACAGCGGGGCGGTCGTGGCGCCGCACCAGCGCAGCGACGACGATCTTTCCCTGATCGGCCTGATCGAGCTTCGCCAGCCCCTGAACTGAGCCTCGGCGTGTCAGGTGGTGGCGCTGGTCCAGGCCTCGAGCCAGGCCGTGGCGCCCGGCTCGGGACGCGCCTGTCCGACCAGGCGCGTGACGGTTTCGGCAAGCCAGCCGGCCATCGGATCATCGAGGTCCAGAACCGCCCGGCTGGCCCGCTCGAACAATTCGGCATCATAGGACATGTGCTGCACGAGGCCGTCCAGGCCCGGCCCGGCGGCGGCCGGGTCGGCGAAGAGCGGGCTGCCCCGGGCGACGATGAATTGCCGGTCGGCCGGGTCGCCGGGACGGGCGAGGCAGGCCAGCAGATACAGCCAGCCGCGCAGCAGCGGCAGCCGCTGTGCCAGGGGCGCGGTGGCCGCCAGGCG
The DNA here is from genome assembly GCA_021774355.1 of Alphaproteobacteria bacterium. Taxonomy (GTDB): domain Bacteria; phylum Pseudomonadota; class Alphaproteobacteria; order Zavarziniales; family Zavarziniaceae; genus JAJFJE01. Next base: position 2,953 of record JAJFJE010000369.1, on the reverse strand, counting down.
GCCCGAGACAAACAGGTAGCGCTCGAGGAAATCGCCGACCGAGGCGACCGTCGTGCCGCTGTGCGGTTCCACGGCATGCTGGATCCGCGAGGCAAGCAGGCGGCGGGGGCCGGTCCGCTCGTGGCACCAGCAGTCGAGGATGGCGTCCCCGGCGGTGCACCAGGCGCGGCGGATGGTGATGCGCCGCTCGGACGGCACGCCGCGGCCGTCGCGATAGCCGATTTCAGCGAGCAGGCCGACGAAATCGATTTCGTGGGCCGGAATCGGGATGGGCACATCGGCATCGACCGCCGGCAGGCTGATCGGCCGTAACGCTGCCGGTGCCGGAAGGGCAACCGCCGCGGCCCGCCGCCGCAACTGGATTACGGCCGTCTCGCTCCATTTCATTGCCCTGTCCCACCGGCTCGTTCGCCTGCACCCGCATTCGGGCATCGCGCCCGGAGGCTGTCCAGCGGAAACGGCGCAGCCGCCAGGGCACCGCACCATCTTGCCCGGCCGGATTGGCTGGACATAGGGTTGGAGGCTGGCGGGTCAGGGGGTCAGGGGGTCGGGCATGGCGCAGGCGTACACCATCGATACCGAGGCGGCGCTGGATCGGGCGGTCGAGGTCTTCTGGGAAAAGGGCTACGAGGCGAGTTCGGTCGATGATCTCCTCCAGCGGATGGCGATCAGCCGGGGGACCTTCTATTCGTCCTTTGGCGGCAAGTCCCAATTGTTCCTCGCGGTGCTGGACCGTTACGGCGATCGCGTCATCGGCACCTTGCTGGCCCATCTCGACGGCGATCCGTCGGCACGGCGGGCGGTGACCCGGCTCTTCGGTCTGCTCTGCGACCACGCGGTCAGCGGCGGCCCGTTGCGCGGCTGCCTGGTGACCAACGCCGCCATCGAAGCGGGCCGGGACAATGCGGTGGTGGTGGCGAAGCTGGCGGATCTGATTGCCCGCATCCAGGGCGGATTCGCCGCGGCCCTGTCCCGCGGGGTCGCTTTGGGCGAGTTTCCGGCGAGCGCCGACATTCCGGCCCTGGCCCAGTTTCTGACCGGGGCGATGCAGGGCCTGCTGGTGATGAGCAAGGTGGCGGCGCCGCCCGAATCGCTCCGCAACATCGTCAAGGTCGTCCTTGCCAGCCTGCCGCGCCCGGCGGCCAAGGCCCGGCGTCAGGACCCCCAGGGGTCGTCCGGGACGGCGAAAGGGTCGCCATGATGGCTGTGGCCCGGGTCGCCGGCATGGATGTGCAGGTGCTCGTGGGTGTGCTGGTGCTCGTGGATGAGTGCGGCTTGCAGCCGGCCGTCCTTGAGCAGGACCGCCCGGGTGGCGAGCCGCTGGAGGAAGGCGCGTTCGTGCGAGACGATCACCATGGCGGTCGGCAGGGCGGCCAGGATCGCCAGCAGCCGGGCGTGGTGAACCTCGTCCAGGGCGTTGGTCGGCTCGTCCAGCAGCAAGACCTCGGGCGCCATCGCCAGCACCGCCGCCAGGGAGACCAGGCGCTTCTCGCCGCCCGACAGGCGATGGGTGATGCGGTCGGCCAGGTGGCCCAGTTCGAACCGCGCCAGGGTGGCCCGGGCCAGCGCTCCCGCCTCGCGCTGGGAGGCACCGAGATTCAACGGGCCGAAGGCGACATCGTCGACCACGGTCGGGCAGAACAGCTGGTCGTCGGGATCCTGGAACAGATAGCCGGCCTTGGCCCGGACCTCGCGGAAATCCCGTTCGCAGCGCCGGGCCTTGCCAAAGGCCGTCAGGCTGCCCGACTGGGCCTGTTCCAGCCCGATCAACGTGCGCATCAGGGTGGTCTTGCCGGCGCCGTTGGCGCCGACCACGGCCAGTCTTTCGCCGGCCTCGAGGGTGACCGAGACGCCATCGAGAATCCGCCGGCCGCCGCGCGACACGGTGACCGCATCGAGCGCGAACAACACGCTCATGCCAGGCGGTCCAGCATCACGAGGGTGGCCAGGGCCACCGCGGTCAAGGCCCCGAAAACGGCGTCGCCGGTCCCGAAGCGGTCCTCGGTCACCAGGGGAAAACGCCCCGCAAACGCCCGGCAGCGCATCGCCTCGTCGACCCGTTCGGCGCGCTCGAACGAGCGCACCAGCATCATCCCGGCGAGATTGCCCAGGCTGCGCCAGCAATGCCGGCTGGCCCGGGGCACGAAGGCCCGCGCCTTCATGGCTTCAAGCAAGTGCGCCGCCTCGGCTTGGAACAGGCCGACATAGCGCACCACGAACAGGAACAGGTGGACCAGCTTGAGGGGGACCCCAAGCCGGGCGGCTGCGTGTCCCAGGCGCACCGGTTCGAGGGCGCCGACCAGGGCGAACAAGGTCAGCACCGCAATATTGACCTTCAGGGCCACCGCCACCGCCCGCGCCAGGCCCTCGCTGCTCAGGACCAGCGGCCCGGCGCTCCACAAGGCGGTCCCCGGCGTGGTGAAGGGCAGCAGGACGAGCAGGACCACCATGAAGCCCTCGACGTGCGCCAGGCGGTGGCGCAGCGCGTGGCCCGGCAGGCGGGCCAGGCCGACCAGCAGGCCGGCGCCGGCCAGCGCGGCAACCAGCACCGTCAGCGAATTCAGGGCGATGATGGTGACCAGGATAGCCACGGCCGCGACCAGGCGGGCCCGCGGGTCGCGTTGCCCGATGGCGCCCCGGGCGGCGGCGGCCTCGCCGCCCCGTTCCAGGCTGCCGCCGCCCATCTCAGGACTCCGGCGGCGGCGGCCGCCGGCTGCGTGCCCACAGGGCGATCCCGGCCAGGCCGACGATCATGCCGATGCCCCCGGCCACGTCATTCAGGCGGACCCGCCCGTCGGCCGCATCATAGGCTTCCAAAAGCGGCCGGATCTGACGCGATACTGCCCGCTCGACCGCGCGGTCGAGTGTGGCACACCCGTCCAGCCCCGCGGCCGCCGGGGGCGTGGCGGCGAACGGCGGCAACCCAGCGGTCGCACCGCCCGAAAAACGATCG
>JAJFJE010000368.1 GCA_021774355.1 Alphaproteobacteria bacterium | reverse complement strand
TCGCCCTGGGCCTGCCCGGCAGTGAAGACAAAAATGTCGTTGCCGCCACGGCCCTGAAGGCGATCCGCCCCGCCCATGCCATCCAGCCGGTTGACCGCGTTGTTGCCGACCAGGGTATTGGGCAATTCGTTGCCGCTCAGGTCGAGCGGCGCGCCGCCCTGGGCACGGATGGTTTCGATCGACGCGCCGGGGTCCAAGACGAAGCTGGCGGCAGCATAGATCCGGTCGTCGCCTTCGCCCGCCTGTTCGATAATGTGATCGCCGGCATTGTCGACATAATAGATGTCGTCGCCGCGACCGCCGACCAGGGTGTCCGCGCCGGCGTCGCCGGTCAGCCGGTCATTGCCGTCGCCGCCCTCCAGCCGGTCATTGCCGTCGCGGCCATACAGCGCGTTGGCCGCGCCATTGCCGATAATCCGGTCGTCGAGGCTGTTGCCGACCAGACGAATGCCGGCACTGCCCGCCGCCTCGATCCGCTCGACCGATTGGCCGGCCGCAAGGGAGAAATTGACCGTGCTGCGCACCACGTCGTCGCCCCCGCCGGGACTTTCGAACACCCGGTCGCCGGGCGTGTCGATGACATAGAGATCGTTTCCCGGGCCGCCGTAAAGCAGATCCCGGCCGCCGTCCCCGAACAGTTGGTCGTCGCCGCCCAGCCCTTCCAGGCGGTCGTCGCCGGCACCGCCATGGATGGCATTGTCCCGGTCGCTGCCGGTCAGCCGGTCGGCCTTGCGCCCCCCGATCAGGTTCTCGATGCTGACCAGCTTGTCGACGCCCTGGTCGGCACCGACCGCCTGGCTGCCGGTCAGCGCCAGGCTGACGGTCAGCGCGCCGCTGGCGTCGCTGTAATCGGCCGTGTCATAGCCCCGGCCGCCATCGAGGATATCATTGCCGGCGCCCCCGGCCAGGATATCGTCGCCCCGCATGCCGCGCAGGCGGTTGGCCAGGGCATTGCCGATCAGATGGTCGTCGCCGTCGCCCCCGACGGCGTCCTCGATCACCGCCGCCGCCGTGGTCACGGCGATGCCGTCGATGACCGATTGGCCATCCTTGCGCAGGTCGATCAGGCTGGCGCCCGGCAGCGCAGCGGCATTGACCTCGTCCCGGCCGCCATCACGGTCGTCGAGCACCGCCCGGGCCGTGGTGGCATAGTCCGAAAACTCGTCGGTATAGACATAGACGTCGTCATGGCCGGCGTCGCCGCGCAAGGTCAGGCGGGCCCGTGCGACGCTGCCGACATTTCCCGAGCGGTCGTCGGCGATGGTCAGGGTCCAGCTGCCGGCCGCCGCCTCGCCGAGAAAGGCCGTGCTGCCGAACGAGACATCCCAGTCGCCATAATCGGGAATGTCGGTGGTGCCGCCATTGCCGTTCAGCAAGTCGCTGACCGTGCCATCGGGCGAGGTCAGGGTGATGTGCAGGTCGCGCAGCGCGGTATGGCCGATGCCGAGATCGACCACCGCCCGTTCGACGGCCATCCCGCTGCTGATCGTGAAGCGATAGACCAGGCTGGAAAAATCGGCGATGGCGTCGGGAACCGCCAGGGTCTTCGTGCTGCTGGCCACCGCCTGCCCGGCCACGGTCGCCTGTCGGCTCCAGCTCTCGGCCACGCGGACGGCGCTCAGGCCGTCGACCAGCCCGAAGCCGTAGTCCTCGGAAAAATGCAGGGCGCCACCATTCCAGTTCGCGGCACCGTTCCAGTCCCAGCCATAGCGTTCGGCGCCCGCAGGCGCGGCACCGAACGCCGCGCCGGTATGACGGGCGGTCATGGCCAGGATGGTCTGGACGTCGCGGACCCCGAGAGCGGGATTGGCCTGAAGCATCAGGGCAACAATGCCGCTGACCATGGGTGTCGCCGCCGAGGTGCCGCTGAAGTTGGTCGTGTAGCTGGTATCGGAAATGCCGTTATAGCCCAGCAGGCCGGTGCGGTCGGTGGTGACGATGTCGCCCGACTGCGGCCCGCCAAAGGCGCTGACCAGCAACGCTGCGCCTTCGCTTGAATAACTGGAGACGTTACCGGTCCTCTGGATCGCGCCAACGGTGATGACACCCCAGAAGCTGTCGATCCCGGAAAGATCGGCACTGCTGGTGCTGCGTTGGTTGCCAGCGGCCTTGACCACCACCGTACCCAGCCCGCCACGGCCCAGTGTAACCATATCAGTCAAGGCCGCGAAATCAGCGGACTCGCCCGGGTTAAACGGGCTATCGGCCAGGATGTCGTTGAATTCCCATGAATTATTGGCGATATCGAAATTCTGGTAGTCGCCGAAGGCCTGGGCCAGGGTCAGCCGCGCGGCGCCGCCATTTTCCGGTATTGCGGTGAGCGAGACAAAGGTGACGTCATAGGCGACCCCGACCGTCCCCACGCCGTTCCGTTCGGCCGCCAGAATCCCCGCTACCGCCGTGCCGTGTGCCCCCAGCACGCTGGAATGGCTGCCGTCGGCCGGGGTGCCGTCGACCAGCGGCGCCAGCGAGGCGTCGTAATTGCCGTCGAGATCGAGATGGGTGATGTCGACCCCGGTGTCGATCAGCCCCACCCGGACCCCGGCCCCGGTATACTCGTCCCAGACCGAGACGCCGTTGCGGAACAGGCCGAGATCGCGTTGGCCCGGCGCCGCGTTCCGCAGATAGTACTGATCCCCAAAGTGCGAGTCGGCCGGATCGGCCATGGCGTCCCCCGAAGCAGCCCAAGCCCCCGGAACAGCCGCCGCCCCAGCACGTCCGGCGAGCATCGGCCAGTCCGCCATCACTAGGCCAAGTTTCAGACGCCAAGTCCAGTGGGCCCAATTGGGCTCTATCTGAGATCAAGTCTCAATTGCAACACCCCCCGCAAGTCATCTAGAATCGAGCGATGGCTGGACAGGCAAGATACCGCGCCGGTACCGCGGCGGCGCGCCGCCGCTTTGTCGACTGCCTGGCCGACCATGGCGAACGCCCGGCCCTGGTCGATGCCGGCGGTCGCATGGTGAGCTATGCCGCCCTGGCCCGACGGGTGGCGGCCTTCGCGGCACGCCTTGGCCGGGCGCGCCGGCTGGTCGTGGTCGAGGCGGCGCTGGACCGGGCCACGGTGGTGGCCTATCTCGGCGCGATGGCCGGCGGGCACCCGGTGCTGCTTTGTCCGCCCGGCGACCTCGCCGGGGTTCTTGCCGCCCGATACGGCGCCGGCTGGCTGGTCACGGCGGCTGGCCGGCTGCTGCGACGCAACGGCCATGGCGCCCTTCATCCCGACCTTGCGCTGCTGCTCTCGACCTCCGGCAGCACCGGCAGTCCCCGGCTGGTTCGCCTGTCCACCGGCAATGTCGAAAGCAACGCCCGGGCCATCGCCCAGACCCTGGCACTCGGCCCCACCGACCGTGGCGCCGTGACCCTGCCCCTGCATTATTCCTACGGCCTGTCGATCCTGAATTCCCACCTGGCGGTCGGGGCCAGCCTGTATCTCTGCAGCCGGCCGATCACCGACCCGCGGTTCCTCGACGGCCTGGCCGCGGCAGCCTGCACCAATCTGTCGGGCGTGCCCCTGTCCTATGCCCTGTTCGAACGCATCGGGCTGCGCACCCGGGCCTGGCCGGCGCTGCGCTTCATGACCGTAGCCGGCGGCCCCCTGGAGCCGGACCTGATCCGCACCTATGGGGCATTCTTCGAGGACCGGGGCGGGCGCTTCTATGCCATGTATGGCCAGACCGAGGCGACCGCCCGCATCGCCGTCGTGCCCCCGGACCGGGTGATGAGCGAGGCGGGAACGGTGGGGCAGCCCCTGGCCGGCGGCAGGCTGGCGCTGATCGACGAGCAGGGCGGCGAGATCACCGGGCCGGGCCGGATCGGCGAACTCGTCTATCACGGGCCCAATGTCATGATGGGCTATGCCGAAGGCCCGGGCGACCTCGCCCTCGGGGCCACGGTCGAGCACCTGTCCACCGGCGACCTGGCCGAGCGCGACCCGTCCGGCGCCTATCGCATCCGCGGCCGCAAGAGCCGCTTTTCCAAGCTTGCCGGGCTGCGCATCGACCATGACCAGGTGGAGCGGCGCTTGGCCGCGGCCGGGGTCGAGGCGGCGGTGACGGGCGACGACGAGGCCCTGATCGTGGCCGTCTCCGGCCCGCCGCCAGCGGCCAGGCAGCAGGCCCTCGTCCAGCACGCGACGGGCCTCGCCGCCGCCCAGTTGCGCCTTGTGGCAGTCGACCGCCTGCCGCGCCTCGGCTCGGGAAAAATCGACTATCCGGCGGTTGGCCGCCTGGCCGACGCGCCGCCCGCCGCCGACCCGCCCGGCATCGGTATCGCCGCGGCGTTCGCCCGGGCCTTTGCGCCCCGCCCGACTGGGCCTGCCGACAGTTTCGTCACCCTGGGCGGCGATTCAGTCATCCATCTGGGCCTCGCGCTCGATCTCGAACAACGGCTCGGCCGCCTGCCGGCCGGATGGGAGCGGCGCAGCATCGCGGAACTCGCGGCCGGCGCGGTCAACCCAGACCCGGAGCGCCGCCGCCTGGTTGACAGCGCCGTGCTGACCCGGGTCGGGGCGATCCTCCTGGTGGCGCTCCATCATGCCACCCAGTGGCCGATTCCAGGCGGCGCGGCGATCCTGATGCTGCTGGTCGGGCACAGCCTGGGTCGGTTCCAGTTCAACGCCCTGGTCGCCGGCCGGCTGAGCCAGGTGGCGCGGCCGGTCCTGCGCAATATCGCCCTCTACTACCTGGTGCTGGTCGCCCTGATGGCGGCACAGCAGCGCCTGGACTGGCCGTCCCTGCTGCTGGTCGGCAATACCGGATGGGGCGATCAGGGGCGGGTCGACACGATTTTCGTGATCTTCTGGTTCGTCGAGGCCTATGCCCAGTTGCTCCTTCTGGTGCTCGCCCTGTTCGCCCTGCCGGGCCTGCGCCGGTGGGTCCGGAGCCGACCCCTTGCCGCCGGCCTGGTCGCCCTGGGCGTCGGGCTGGGGCTGCGCCTGGGCAGCCCTCTGGTGGTCGATTATGGGCGCCTGGCCCCGATGGCGACTCCCATGGTCCTCTACATGGCGGCGTTCGGGTGGTGTCTTGCCTTCGCCGACAGCCGGCGCTGCCGGCTGTTGATGCTGGGCCTCGCCATGGTGATCTTTCCCGCGATCCCACTGCTCGAGGGCGCCCAATGGCTGGGCCTGTGGATCAAGCCCGCGATCCTGCTGGCGGCGGTCGCACTGCTCCTGGGCACCACCGCCGTAGCGCTGCCCGCAGGGGTCGCACGGGCCGTCATGCGCCTCGCCGCCGCCAGCTACGTGATCTATCTGGTTCATGGCCTGCCGGCCCTCGTCGTGCTGCCGGCGATCCCCGACTGGCCGCAGGCCGGCCGCATCCTCGTCGCCCTGGGCGGTGGTGTTGCTTTCGGCCTGCTGTGCCACGGTGCACTCCGCCGGGTGTCGGCCCTGCGCAGGGACCGGCGGCAGGCAACACCCCGGATGGGCGACGCCCCGGGCTGAGCACCCTTGGTCCGGCCGCCGGCGCGATCACTTTATGCGATCAATAATGCAATCGATTCGCAATTGCATTATTGATCCCAGACCCACTAGTCTGGCGCCGAACGGGGACAGGGCGTGGGCATGGCGGTGAATTCGACAAGACGGGTCCGGGTAGGGCGCCTGATGCGGGCGGCTTTGGTGGTGCTGGCCTGCGGCATGGCTGCGGCCGCTTCCGCCCAGGAAGCGCTGCCGACGCCAGGGACCCATCCCGGCGCGCCCCCGGCGGCCCTGCCGCCGGCCCCTGACGGACCGGCCGGCCGGCCGGCGGAGCCCGTGGCCGCCGATTCCCTGGCCACCGATTCCCTGGCCGCCGGTTCCCTGGCGGCCGAACCCCTGGCCGCCGACTCCGGGAGCGCTGCCCCCCTCGACACCCTGCCGCGCAACCTGTCGCCCTGGGCCATGTTCCTGGGCGCCGATGTCGTGGTGAAGCTGGTCATGATCGGGCTGGCCTTCGCCTCCCTGGTCACCAGTGAAATTGTCCCGGTCATGGATTTTGGCTGGATCATGTGCATTGGCATACTGATATCCTTTTTTGCAACGTACAGTCTTTTTGCCGGCATGCTGTTGCTGCTTTCCAAGGGCAAGGCCAGTGTTACCCTCAGCCATGCGCCTACGCTGACACGGTTTCTAGGCAGGCTGTCGATTAAACATACTGCACTGATCCTTATCGCTGCTGCGTTTTCCTCTGTACTTGCCGGCATAGGCATCAGCAGAGTGAGCCTGGATAACCGGTTCATTGAATACTTTCGCTCCGGGACGGAAATCCACCAGGGACTGGCTTACATTGATGAATATCTGGGCGGGACAATTCCGCTCGACATAATTCTGCGGTTTCCGCCTTATGTCAATCAGGCTGC
>JAJFJE010000367.1 GCA_021774355.1 Alphaproteobacteria bacterium | reverse complement strand
CTATGGGCTTGCTGACCCCAGGGGGGTGGTGGCGGCGCCGGGAACCCAGAGCCTGATCGAGTGGCTGCCACGCCTGCTGCCGCCGGCCGCCATTGCCGTGCTCGGCCCGACCTATGGCGAATATGCCGGGGCGTGGCGCCGGGCCGGCCACCGGGTGGCCGACGTCCCGACCCTGGCGGCGGCCGAGGCGGCCGACATCGTCGTTCTGTGCAATCCCAACAACCCCGATGGCCGCCGTTTCGAGGACCGCGCCCTGGTCGCCCTGGCCGAGCGGCTGGGCCGGCGCGGCGGCCTCCTGGTGGTCGACGAGGCCTTTGCCGATCTGGAAGACCAGCCCGGCCTCGGCGCGGCCTTGCCGGTGGCCGGGACGGGACCGCTGGGCGGCCTGGTCCTGCTGCGCTCCTTCGGCAAGTCCTATGGGCTTGGCGGCTTGCGGCTGGGCTTCGCCTTGGGCAGTGCTGCGGCGGCCGGGCGGGTGCGGACGGCCTTGGGCCCCTGGGCGGTGTCCGGGCCGGCCCTGGTCGTCGGCCGCCGCGCCCTGGCCGACCCGGCCTGGCGCGACGGCACCCGGCGCCGGCTCGAACAAGACGGGCGCCGGCTGGACGGGCTGCTCGCAACGGCCGGCCTGACCGTGGTCGGTGGCACCCGCCTGTTTCGCCTGGCCGCCGGCCCCCGGGCGGCCGATCTGCGCCGGCGCCTGGGCGCGGCGGGCATCTGGGTGCGCCGCTTTCCTGACCAGCCCGATTGGCTGCGCTTCGGCCTGCCGGGGACGGCGGGCGACTGGCAGCGCCTGGCCGAGGCCCTGTCATGAGCGATCTTCAGGGACCGGTCTTTGACGATGCGTTTCGCCGCCGTTTTGCGGAACTGCTGGCCTGGCGCCGGGATGTCCGGCGGTTTCGCCGGGATCCGGTCGATCCGGCCCTGCTCGGCCATCTGCTCGACCTGGCCGATTATGCCCCCTCGGTCGGCAACAGCCAGCCCTGGCGCTTCGTCCTGGTCGAGACCCCTGCGGTGCGCGAGGCCGTGCGGACCATCTTCCGGCGCGAAAATGCCGCCGCCCTGGCGGCCTATCGGGACGACCAGGCGGCCCTCTATGCCCGGCTGAAACTCTCCGGCCTGGAAGAGGCGCCGGTTCATCTGGCGGTCTTTGCCGATCTGGCGACCGCCCAGGGCCACGGCCTGGGCCGCCGCACCATGCCCGAGACCCTGGACTATTCGGCGGTGACGGCGGTCCACACCCTGTGGCTGGCGGCGCGCGCCCACGGCCTGGGCATGGGCTGGGTCTCGATCCTCGATCCGGTCCAGGCGGCGGCCGCCCTGGCGGTGTCCGAAGGCTGGCATCTGGTGGCTTATCTGTGCCTGGGCTGGCCCTTGGAAGAGCATCTTGATCCAGAGCTCGAACGCCATGGCTGGCAGCCCCGGACCCCCCGGCACGAACGGATCCTGCGCCGCTGAGCGGCCCGGTGTCGCGGGCGGGGCACATGGCACGGCGGTGTGAAAGGCCCTAAAGTGGCGCTCCGACGCCTGGGCCCGAGGCAGCACGATGGATCTGGTTCCGCTGATCGAACAGAATGCCGCCGGCCCCCTTGCCCTGGTCGCCCTGGCCCTTGTCCTGGGCGCCCTTCACGGGCTGGAACCGGGCCATTCCAAGGCCATGATGGGGGCCTTCATCATCGCCGTGCGCGGCACCGCGTGGCAGGCCGTGCTGCTCGGCCTGTCGGCGGCGGTCGCCCATACCGCCATCGTGTGGCTGCTGGCCCTGCTCGCCCTGCATTACGGCGACGCGCTGTCGGCCGGCGCCGTCGAGCCCTGGCTGGTCCTGGCCTCGGGCCTGGTGATTCTGGCAATCGCCCTGCGCCTGATGCTGCGGCAGCGCCCCCGGGCCCGTGATCATCACCACGACAACGACCACGACCACGACCACGGCGAGCCGCACGGCCATGACCACGAGCACCCGGCCGACGCCCACGCGGCGGGCCATGCCCGGGCGATCGAGCAGCACTTTGCGGCTGGGCGGGCCAGCCATGGCCAGGTGATTCTGTTCGGGCTGAGCGGCGGCCTGGTGCCCTGTACGGCGGCCGTCACCCTGCTGATCCTGTGCCTGCACCTGCAGAAAGTCTGGCTTGGCGTGGCCCTGGTCGGCGGCTTCAGCCTTGGCCTGGCCGCGACTCTGGTGGCCTTTGGCCTGGCGGTCGCCTGGGGCCGGGCGGCGCTGCGGGGGCGCGGCCGGCGGCTGGCGCGGCTGGCCCGGCTGGCGCCGGTCCTGTCCGCCCTGCTGGTCGGCGCCATTGGCCTGGTCATGGTGATCTCAGGGCTGCGCCAACTCCTGTGACGCCGCTTGCCGCCCGGGGCCAAGTGCCGTTAGGGTCGAACCGCAGGCAGGTCGGGCAGGGCATGATCGACGTCGAGGGACTGGTATTCGACTATCCGACGGCGCGGGCGCTGTTCGGGGTCAGCTTCCGGATCGAGCCGGGCACGGTGACCGCCCTGGTCGGCCCCAATGGGGCGGGCAAGACGACCCTGCTGCGCTGCCTCGCGACCCTGGAAATGCCCTATGCCGGCCGTGTCCGGGTGGACGGCGTCGATGTCGTCGACCATCCCCGGCAGGTCCGCCAGCGCCTGGGCTTTCTCGACGAATTCTTCGGCCTCTATGACGAACTGACCGTCCTGCAATGCCTGCGCAACCGGGCGGCGATCCAGAACGTGCCGGGCGACGAACGGGCGGTGGCCCAGGCAGCGGCCGAACGCCTGGGCCTGAGCGACCGCCTGGGGCACAAGGCCGGCAGCCTGTCGCGCGGCCTGCGCCAGAGGCTGGCCATCGCCCAGGCGATCATCCACCAGCCCCGGGTCCTGCTGATGGACGAGCCGGCTTCGGGCCTCGACCCCGATGCCCGGGACAATCTGTCGGCGCTGATCCGCGACCTCCAGGCGGGCGGCATGACGATCATCGTCTCGTCCCATATCCTCGCCGAACTCGAGGATTATTCCAGCCACATGCTGATCGTCGATCGCGGCCGCATCGTCGATCACGCCCCGATTGCCGGCGCCGGCCGGCCGGCCGGGGCCAGCCACCGGCTGCATCTGGCCCTGGCGGCGCCGGGCAGCCTGGGCGCGGTCCTTGAGGCCCAGCCAGGGGTCGCGGCGGTCGAACTGGCGGCGGACGGCCTGTCGGCCAGTTGCCGTTTCGCTGGCGACGGTGCCGCCCGGGCGGCACTGCTCAAAGCCCTGGTCGATGGCGGCCTGGCGGTCGCTGCATTCGGGGTGGCGGACGAGAGCCTTCAGGAGGTCTATCGCCGCCAGGTGAGGAACACGCCGCGATGATCCCCGAACTGCGCCGCAATCTGTGGGTCGAGCTGACGCGGACCCGGCTGATCGCCATCCCGCTGATTCTCGGCCTGCTGTTCATGGCGGTCCAGGCCAGCGCCGGGACCGGCCAGTTGCCCAACACGGCACTTGCCGCCGGCTGGGTCCTGCTGGTCCTGTGGGGCACCCGCCAGGCGGCGGGGGCGGTTCCCGCCGAAATGGTCGCCCGCACCTGGGACGGCCAGCGCCTGTCGGCCCAGCGGCCCGCCGGCCTGATGCTGGGCAAGCTGCTGGGCGCCACCGCCGCGCCCTGGTACGGCGTGCTGTGGTGCCTGATCGCCATCGCCTATGCCGGGCCGTCCGAACTGCGCCTGATTCCCCGGCTGGTGGCGACCGGCCTGCTGGCCCAGGCGGTTGCCTTCGTGATCGGCCTGCTGCAGATGCGCCTGGCCGGCGGGGTCCAGCGGTTCCAGGTGACGCTCGCCCAGATCGTCGCCATCGTCGCCTCGGTGCAACTGGTCGGCACGGTCGAGGGCGTGGGCAGCCTGACCACCATTCCCTGGTGGGGCTTTGCCTTCGAAGGGGGCAGCTTCATCTTCCTGACCTCGCTGCTGTTCCTGGCCTGGGCCTGGATCGGCGGCTGGCGGGTGATGCGGGCCGAACTGCAGTATCGCAGCCTGCCTCTGGCCCTGGCCGGCTTTCTGGTCTTCCTGTGGTGGTATCTGGCCGGGTTCACCGCCGAGCTGCTGCGCGGCACCGACTTCGCCGTGGCGGAATTCGGCTTCGGCCGCGACGCGGTGATCTTCCATGTCCTGGTCCTGGCGACCTGGATCGCCGCCTTTCTCGAACCCAAGGCGATCGTGCGCTATCGCCGCCTGCTGGAACGGGCGGCCGGCGGCCGCTGGCTGCTCGCCTTCAGCGACCTGCCGTCCTGGGTGGTCGGCCTGCCGGTCGTGGTGCTGGCCGGCATCCTGGTCGCCACCGGTGCCCCGAGCCTGTCGCTGCCCGGGGATATAGGGGGCGTCGCCGGCCAGCTGGGCGGCCGGGTCGGCACCCATGTGGTGTCGATTCTGCTGTTTCTGCTGCGCGATATCCTGCTGGTCCATGCCGTCACCCTGGGCGGCGGCCGGCATGTATCGGCCCTGATCTACCTGGTGGTGCTCTACGTCGTCGTGCCGGTGCTGCTGGCCGCCACGGGCAGCGCCACCGCGATGGCGATCTTCCTGCCCCTGGCGGTCTACGAGCCCCTGTGGAGCGTGGTCGGACCCGCGGCCCAGGCCGCCG
>JAJFJE010000366.1 GCA_021774355.1 Alphaproteobacteria bacterium | reverse complement strand
TTGCATCAGCTTCAGGCCCATTTCGGCATCTTCGCAGATCGTCCAGGTCGACCAGTTGCCGACGGCCTCCATGGCGACGCGCCGGACCAGGGTCATGGTGCCGTGCTGGATGATGGCATCCCGTTCGTTGCGCAGGACCATGCCGATGTGGAAGAACCCGGCATATTCCCAGTTGATCATTTCCTTGAAGAGATTGTCCTGCCAGTCGTAGTGGTCCTGGGGCGCCTGGACGAAGCCCACCGACGCCTCGTCGAAATAGGGGATGGTTGCCTTCAGCCAGTTGGGCTGGACCAGATAATCGGCATCGATGACCCCGATCACCTCGGCATCGGCCGCGGTCTGGGCCATGGCAAAGTTCAGCGCGCCGGCCTTGAAACCCGTGCAGACCTCGAGATGGAAGAAGCGGAAGCGGTCGCCCAGTTCGCGGCAGATCGCCTCGACCGGCTGCCACACCGCGGGATCCTTGGTATTGTTGTCGATCACCAGCACTTCGAGCGCCGGATAGTCGAGCCGGGCCAGGCTTTCCAGGGTGCGGCGGACCATCTCGGGCGGCTCGTTGCAGATCGGCAATTGCAGCGACACCTTGGGCCAGTGCCGCTCGCCCTCGATCCGGAAGGGCGTGAAGTGGCGCTTGGCGCGGATCGCGAACAGGCCCTCGACCAGTTCGAAGCCTTCGGCCAGAACCATGGCAAGAAGGAACAGCATGCCCAGGGTCAGCACGGTCCAGACCGCCACCATGGCCCCGTCGAGATATTGGGTGGTGCCGAAATAGACCGTCCAGACCATCAGGTTGGCCGCCGCCGTCAACAGGGCGGTAAACAGCACTTGCCCGGGCGCGCGGAGGTTGCGGGCGCGGAACAGGAAGATGAGTGCCGGCAGCAGCGCCAGGGCGGCGGCCGCGGCGGCCAGTTGCGGCCAGGCGGGCACGGCGACGACCGCGCCGGCCAGGGGGAATTTGGCCGTGCCGTCGACGTCGAAGATCCCCCAATGGGCACCGACGGCGCCTTCGATGCCGCGCTTCCACGGCTGGTCGAAGGCCTCCATCAAGGTGTAGTCCCACCCCTTGGCGCGGGCCAGGGCCAGAAAATCGCGGATGAAGCTGGCCTGGGCCAGTTGCCCCGGGACGGCGCCGTCGCGCATCCGGCCGTCCGACGGCCAGCCGACCTCGGAGATGACGATCGGCTTGTCGGGATAGGCGCGGTGCAGTTGGTCGTAGCGGCGCTGGACATAGCTCAGCGCCTCGTTGGCCGGGACGCCTTCCCAATAGGGCAGGATATGCACGGCGATATAATCGACCGTGCGGGCAAGCTCGGGATAGTCGAGCCAGACATGCCACGGCTCGGCGGTCGAGACCGGCTGGCTGACTTCGGCCTGGACCTGGCGGATCGCCTTGATCGTCTCGGCAACGGAGATGTCGCCACGCAGAATGGCCTCGTTGCCGACGACCACGCGCTTGACGTTCGAATTGTCGTTGGCCGCCTTGATCACGCCGGCGATTTCGCGGGCATTCGAGGCTTCGCGGCTGTCCAGCCAGGCGCCGGCCGTGACCGTCAGGCCATATTGGCGCGCCAGCGGCGCAACCTGTTCCTGGCCGCCGATCGAGCTGTAGGTCCGGACGTTGCGGGCAACCTCGGCGGCCCGTGCCAGGGTCTCGTCCAGGCGCCGAAGGGACGGCTGGTCGCCCTCGTTGGGGTCCTGGCCGACCGCAAAGGGGCTGTAGGAAAGGGAGGCGATAGTGCCCTGCCAATCGGTCATCGGATGAGACCGGTTCAGCCAGGCCCACAGCGCAAAATGAATCCCGACGACGATGGTGACAACGCCCAGAACCGAAAACGCCTTGCGCATGGATATCCCACTCTCGTGCAACGACGCAGTAGGTAATGGTCGCTGCCCCTATTGGTTCCTTCGGCAGCGCAATATGGAAGTCGATTTCTTGACGGTCAATGTTGCGTTTGACGCAATGCGATGCCCGGCGCCGTGCGCTGCTCAGAAGCTGCTGCCGGGTGCCGCGAGAAAACGCTGTTCGGCCGCGCTCGAGGCCCGGCCGAGGATCGGGTTGCGGTGGGGAAAGCGACCGAAGCGCTCGATGATCCGCCGGTGCTGCCAGGCCCACCGCAACAGGTCGGGATGGCTGGTCAGGCTTGCCATCAAGCCGGTGCAGCGTTGCTGGTCGGCCAGGTCTTCGCTGTGCTCGAAGGGCAGGTAGAAGAAGCTGCGCGACAATTGGTCAAAATTTTGGTCGTGACCGGCGGCAATGGCCCGTTCGGCCACGGCCCGGGCCAGGGGATCGGCGGCAAAGGCGCGGGGCTGGCCGCGAAACATGTTGCGGGGGAATTGATCGAGGACCAGCACCAGGGCCAGGGCACCCCGGGGGCCGTCTTCCCATGACCGCAAGCCGCCGGCGGCAGCCGTCTCGTAGAGGGCAAGATAGGCGTCGCGGATCAGCGCATCAAACGCCGGATCCTTGGCAAACCACTGCGCCCTGGCGGCCGCTCCGAACCAGAATTCCAGGATGGTCTCGATCATGGCGCGGGTCCCGGGGTCTGCGGGGGCGGCAGCAATGGCGGCGGTCGTGCGGCGGGTGCTCAGGCGAAGGAGGCGATCAGGCCGAGGCCGAGCCGGGCGAGGGCCCACCGCACGCCTTCGCCGGCGCCGCCGGTGACCAGGCGGCGGGACAGGGCGATCGCGCCATGGCCCAGCCGGCCCAGCACCACCCCAAGAGCCCGGGCGAGGCGATCCCCGCCGGTCAGGGCGGGGCGCGGCCAGGCCCCTGTCGCAGGCGGCGGCAGGATCGCCCAGCGGGCGACCTGCTCCCGCCCGGGGGGCAGGCGTTTCAGCCTCGATAGCGCCATGCCCCCGACCAGGACGACGGCAAGGGCGCCGAGTTGCAGCAGGACGGCATGCTCGTCCCAGATGGCCTCGGCCTGCGGCTCGAGCAGCGGCGCGCCCAGGCCGAGCGCCAGGGAGGCAAGCGCTGCGACGATCGCAGCGGCGATCTCCCCGGGGCGCAACCCGTCGGCCAGCGGCGTGGGGCGCAGGCGCTCAAGCACGGGGCGCAGCCCGATGGCGAAGAAGACCAGGGCCCCGGAAGCGACGACACCATATTCCACGAGGGTCTGGCCCTGGGCGACCAGGGCCT
>JAJFJE010000365.1 GCA_021774355.1 Alphaproteobacteria bacterium | reverse complement strand
CCGCCGGCTTCACCGTCTCCCGGCGGGTGCTCTACAAGGCCAATCAGCACGTCTATCTGCTGCTCCCCGAACACGAGGTGGAGGCCAAGCAATGGTGGCGGGAGAGCGCGGGAAAGAAGGCCGCCAAGCGTGCCGCCAAGCGCGAAGCGCGCAAGCTGGGCCTGGTCGAACAGCGCCCGGTGATCATGGTCGCCGGCTTCTACGGACGCGGCAACAGCGGTGACGAGGCGCTGTTCCATGCCGTCTACGAGGCCTTCTGCGACGACTACGACATCTATGTCGCCGTCGACGAGCATGGCGCCTTCCGCGGCTTCTGGGACTGGTACCCCTATACCCGCTGCCGGGTCGTCCACCAGACCGACCTGCATGCCTTTTCGGCCAAGCGGACGATCGCCGCCTTCATGATCGGCGGTGGCGGGCTGGCCCTCGGTTATGCCGGGAATTTCGTGATATCGGCCCGTTTGCGCCGCATCCCGACTTTCGTGGCCGGGGTCGACCTGCCCGAACTGGTGCAATATTCCGGCGACCCGGATGAACCGACGAAACCTATGGCGGCCCATGTTGCACGCCGCCTCGACGTTGACTACATCCGGTCCTACCTGACCGCGTTCCAGCACATCATGGTGCGGACCGAACGCAGCCTGCGGGTCGCCGACGAGATCGGCGTGCCGGCGATGCTGGGCGGCGACTGGGCTTTGCGGCTGCTGGCGGACAATTCCCCGGACGACCCGGCCAATCCCAAGCGGGCGGTCATCGTGGTGCGCGAATTCGCCCTGGAGATCATCCCCTATACCTATGTCCAGAAGATCGAAAGGCTGATCGCCGGTCTGCGCGACCAGGGCTGGGAGCCGGTCCTGTTGCCGTTCTGCCCGGAGGATGTGCGCAATGCCGGCCAACTCGGCCTGGACAAGCTGGCGCCCAGTTGGGAGCACTGGTGGAATCCCCGGCGCATGAAGCAGATCATCGCCGAGAGCGGGCTGGTCATCAGCGTCGGCCGGCTTCACGCCCTGATCTTCGCGGCGCCCTCCGCGACCGTGCCGGTGGTCTCCCTGGTCCCGCCGTTGAAATTACCCTCGGGCAAGAAGTCGATTTCCAAGATCGATTCCCTCTGCGCCGACTGGGAGATCGAACAGTTCTTCGAGGTCGAGGACCTGCTTGCTGCCGCGGCCGAAGGCCGGCTGCGGCCGGCCAATCCGGACAAGGTCGGTGCGGCGACCCGGCGGTTGGACGAATCGATCGCGATCATGAAGGACATCATGCAGCGGAACCTTGTCGAGAAGGGTCTGCTGGCCGAGGCACCGGCGGAAATCCCCGCAGAACCCGACACGGCGCCGCCGGACGGCGCCTAGCGCATCGTCAGGCGAAGCGGGCTCCGGTTCGCCGTCTGAAGATGCGTTATTTCAACACGTTCGAGCATTGGCGGAATGACCCTCAATCCGCCAATGCGCCAGGGCCGCTGCCGGGGGGCTTGTGCCGTCGCCCCGGCACCCGGTCAGACAATCGCGGCAGGCAGGTGCAGGGCTGCGGCATCGGGGAACACCCGGCCGCGAATGTCCCGTTCGGGCACCGCAAGATGGTCCCGCAGGATGGTGCCGAAGATCCCCCGAAGGTCGGCGGTCGGCGCCAGGTCGCGACCCTGGTAGAGACGCCCGCGGGCAAGGCCCGGCCAGTCGGCCACCACCCGGGCCCCCGCGAGCGCACCACCCAGAACGAAAGCCGCCCCGGCGGTGCCATGATCGGTGCCGCCGGTCCCATTGGGTGCCGCCGTGCGGCCGAACTCGGTCGCGGCGACCACCACGGTATCCTTCCAGACCGGGCCGAGATCGTCCCTCAGGGTCGCCAGCCCGTCGGCCAGTTGGCCGAGCAAGGTCGCCAGCCGGCCCTTGGTCGCGCCCTGGGCCGAATGAGTGTCCCAGCCGGTGACCTCGACGGTCGCGATCCGCGGGCCGCGCGGGTCGGCCAGCAGGGCGGCCAGGCCCTTGAAGGCAGGGGCCAGGCGGCCCATGCCGCGGGCATGCATTCCAGCGGTGGCCTGGGCCTCGGCCACCAGATCCTCGGTCGCCCGGGCCGAGGCCAAAGCGGCGTGGAACGCCTCGTCATCCGCGTAGAGGCGGTCGATCGCGTCGAGCAGTTCGTCGGATGGCGGGCGATCCTGACCCTGCACCCAGGTCGCGACCTGGGTCGGGCCGGCCATCATCAGGGGCGCGGCGGGGCTGACCGCCAGACCAAGCCCAGCGCCCCCCAGAAGCCCGAGGGTCCGGTTCAGCCAGCCCGTGCCGGTGCCGGAGGGGCCGGTCCCACCGGTCTCCAGGACGTTCTGGGCGTCGAAATGCGACCGCTCGCGATAGGGCGTGGCGACGGCGTGGAAGACCTGCAACTCGCCGGCGGACCACATGGCGTGAAGCGGCGCCAGGCTCGGATGCAGCCCGAAGCGCCCGTCGAGCGCCAGGGCGCCATCGACCGCGCCGGGCGCGGCGATTGCCAGCGGACCGCGCAGCGCGGCGAAATCCGGGTCGCCATAGGCGGGAACGGCGGACAAGCCGTCCATGCCCCCGCGCAGGATGACGACCACCAGCCGTTGCTCGCCGGCGATGCGGGCCAGGGCGATGGTTGGTGCAAGGGCGAGGGCGCCGCCGGCCAGCAGGCCATGGAGCAGGCGGCGGCGATCCAGCGTGACGGGCATGGGGCTACCTCCGTTGAAATTCGGCGCTGGCAAACAGCATGGTGACCGCCGACACAAGGTCGCCCGCCCCCCGGATGGCGGCCAGCTTGTCGGCCGCGGTCACCGGCGCAATGGTCGTTGCCAATAGCGCTTCGAGATCGATGCTGCCGCCGCTCCGGGCCGCCACGTCCGACACCAGGTCGATCCGGCGCATCAGGGCATCGGGACCCAGCCAGTCCACGGTCCGGTCGGGCCAGCCGGCCGGCGAGGGCGCACTGAACGGCGTCTGACCCAGCGACCGCATGGTGCGGAACAGCGCCGCGTCGCCCGGAATCACCGCCGCGTCGCCCAGCG
>JAJFJE010000364.1 GCA_021774355.1 Alphaproteobacteria bacterium | reverse complement strand
AACTCGGACTCCAGTGTCTTCTCGCCAAGCTGCTCGAGTCCATGGGCCGAGACGTTCAGGATTTAAATGCTGCTCATTTTACCGGCGCAGTGGTCATAGGGCTATAGCGTAAACGTAGTGATCATCACTATCGGTCGCGGCACACCATTCGACCAGGACAAAGCGGTCATGGACGACCATGGCTTGCCCCCCGCCGTCCGCGCGACCGGGGCGGGCCTGCGGTATCTGCGGTTGCCACCGCGGCCCGGGAATGGCCACCGACCGACGCCTCCAGCTCGTCCAGCGCCGGCCCGACCAGGGCCAGAAGGTCGTCGACGTCGGGTACGACATCGCGGTCGGCCGTGATGCCGAATTCGACGCCGTCGCGGTAGGACAGCACGGTGATGTTCATGGCCAGGCCGTCGGTCGGGATCGAGACGGGATAGATGTGCCGGACCTCCGCCCCCGCCAGATAGAGCGGAAAGCCCGGGCCGGGGACATTGGAGACGATCACATTGAACGGCGGCCGGTGATAATCGGCGATCTTGTAGCGGGCATAGAGGCGCGCGGCCTGGGCCGCCACCAGCGGGGCGGCGAATAGCGACCAGTCGCGCAGCAGGTCCGCCGGCAGGGCCTTGTGCAGGGCCTTGGCATCGGCCGTCGAGGCGGCGATCGCCCGCAGCCGGTCCAAGGGCGTCGCTATGTCGGTGGCCAGGGACACCAGCATGCCCGAGACCCGGTTGTTCTGCTGGCCCTTCTGGTCGTCGGTCCGGACCGAGATCGGGCAGAAGGCGATCAGCGGCTTGTCCGGCAACGCGTCCCTGTCGTCGAGGTAACGGCGCAACATCGCGGCGCACAGCGCCAGCACGACATCGTTCACGGTCACCCCCAGGGCGGCCTTGACGGCCTTGATCCGGGCCAGGGGCACGGTCGCGACCGCCAGCCGGCGATGTGGTGTGATCGGGCGGTTGAAACGGGTGCGGGGCGCCTGGAACGGTGCCGGCGGCAGGGTCGCCCCGGGTTCCAGGGCCCGGCGCCCGACATTCAGGGCATAGCCCAGGACCTTGGGCAGGCGGCGCAGCATGGCCAGGGGCTGGACGACGCCGTGCAGGGCGGCGCGGACCATCAGTTCGGCGTCGTGGGGCGCCCGTTCGCCCCGCCATGCCTGCTCCGGCGGCGGCACCACCCGCGGCGCCGGTGTCAGATCGAGCAGAGAGACCATCAATTCCGCACCGGCGACCCCGTCTATGGCGCAATGATGGACCTTGGCGTAGAGCGCGACCTCGCCGCTTGCCAGGCCCTCGATCACATAGAATTCCCACAGCGGCCGGGCCCGGTTGAGCGGCCGGGCATGCAGGTGCCCGACCAGGTCCAGCAACGCCGCCAATCCGCCCGGCGGCGGCACGGCGATGTGGTGGATGTGGAAATCGAGATCGAAGTCGGGATCCTCGATCCAGATCGGATGATCGATATCGAGCGGCACCGGCAGCAGGCGCCGGCGATAGGCCTTGACCAGATGCAGCCTTTCGTCGACCACAGCCCGGACGGCGGCAAAATAGTCGCCGGCATGGCCGTCGGGCAGCCGGGCGAGCATCAGTGTCCCCACATGCATGTGGTTGTTGGGCGTCTCCAGATAGAGGAATGACGCGTCGAGCCCGCTCAACCGTTCCATCGCCGATGTCCTCCCGCCCGCACCGGGGGCGTTCCAGCTAAAACCCGCGGACCGGCGGATTCAAACGGCGATTTGGCCCGGCCGGCCCACTGCGCCGCCTTGAAGGGCCACCCGCCCCGTGCTTGTCTTGGCCCGATGATCCGCCCGGCCCGCCTTGACGACCTGCCCCGCCTGCTCGATATCGAGGCCCGCTGCTTCCCCGGCGATCGCCTGAGCCGGCGCAGCTTCCGCCATCTGCTGGGCCGCCGGGCCAATGCCCGAACCCTGGTCGCCGAGGGCGGCGGGACCGTCCTCGGCTATGCCGTGGTGCTGTTCCACCGCAATAATTATGTCGCCCGGCTCTATTCCGTGGCCCTGTTGGACGAAGCCCGCGGCAAGGGCCTGGGGCGGTCCCTGATCGAGGCGGCCATGGAGGCGGCCCGCGACGGCGACTGCGCCGCCATGCGGCTGGAGACCCGGGTCGATAATTATCCGGCCCAGAAATTGTTCAAGGCCGCCGGCTTCCGGATCTTCGGTCGTTATCCCGCCTATTACGAAGACGGCGCCGACGCCTGGCGGCTGGAACGGTCGCTGGCCGACCCGGCGACTGCCGCCGACCTGCCCGTGCCCTATTTCCAGCAGAGCCTCGACTTCACCTGCGGTCCGGCCGCCTTGCTGATGGCCATGGCGGCGATCGATCCGGGGGTGCCGTTCGACCGGGCGGAGGAACTGACCCTGTGGCGCGAGGCGACAACCATTTTCATGACCGCCGGCCATGGCGGCTGCAGCCCTTTCGGCCTGGCCCTGGCGGCCTGGGATCGCGGCTTCGCGGTCGAGGTCTTCGTCAATGACGGCGGCACCCTGTTCATCGACTCGGTCCGCGGCCAGACCAAGAAGGACGTCGTCCGGCTGGTCCAGGAAGGCCAGATCGCCGGCCTGGAAGAACGCGGCATCCCGCTGCACCGGAGCATCGTTTCGGTGGCCGAGATCGAGGCGCGGGTGCGCGCCGGCGAGATCCCCATCGTGCTGATATCGGTCTGGCGCATTGCCGGGCAGAAGCAACCCCATTGGGTGACCGTGACCGATGTCGACGAGCATTTCGTCTATGTCAACGACCCCACCGTCTACAAGGGGCGCAGCCGGGACGAGTCGATCCGCATGCCGTTCGCCCGCGCCGAATTCGAGCGCATGGCCCGCTTCGGCCGCGGCAACCAGAAGGCCGTCGTCCTGTTGAAGGGCCGCCGCCGGGGCGGAACCAAGCCACGCGAGAGCGCCTGATGCCAGCCCATGTGATCGTCGTCGAGAAGCGGGCGGATTTCCGCTGGCCGGACCCGGGCCAACGGGTGATGACGGTTGCCGACTATCTGGACAAGACCGAAGGCCTGACCACGCGCAACGCCCGGATCGTCAATCTGGCCCGGGATTTCGACTATCTGTCGACCGGCTACTACTGCTCGCTGCTGGCCGAGGCCCGCCTCGACCGGGTCATCCCTTCGGTCTCCACAATCCTGGAGCTGGACCGCAAGACCATCTATGAAGGCGCACTTGGCGCCCTGGGAGAGCTGGCGGTCTATCTGCGCCGCTGCCTCAAGGACGACCGCACCCCGCGCGCGGCCAGCTTCACCGTGCCGGTCTATTTCGGGCTGACCGACGAGCCCCTGTTCGGCGAACTGGCGGCCCGGGTCTTCGCCCGGTTCCGGGCCCCCCTGCTCGATGTCGAGATCCGCCTCGAGGACGGCACCTGGACCATCGGTGCGATCGAGCTGCTGTCGCTGCGCGATATTCCGCCGGAGCGCGATCGCCTGTTCCTGCGGGGCCTCGAGGCCTATACCCGGAAGCGCTGGGTCCGCGCCCGCTCCCGGCCGCATCCCCGCTACGACCTGGCGATCCTGCACGATCCCGACGACAAGCTGCCCCCGAGCGACGGCCGAACCTTGCAGAAATTCATCCGCATCGGCGCCGAGATGGGAATCGACGTCGAACTGATCACCCGCCGGGACTATGCCAAGCTGGCGCAGTTCGACGCCCTGTTCATCCGCGAGACGACGTCGATCCCGCACCACACCTTCCGCTTCGCCAAGAAGGCGGAAAAGGAAGGCATGCCGGTGATCGACGACCCCCGTTCGATCCTGCGCTGCACCAACAAGGTCTATCTGGCCGAATTGCTGCGCGCCAACGACGTCCCGACGCCCAAGACCGTGATCCTGGGCCGCAACCGTGTCGCCGACGTCGTCCGCCAACTGGACTTCCCGATGGTTCTGAAAATTCCGGACGGCTCATTTTCGCGCGGCGTCAAGAAAGCACAGACAATCGACGAACTTGCCGTGATCTTGAAGGCGATGTTCAAGGAGAGCCAGATGGTCCTGGCCCAGGAATATATGTATACTGAATTCGATTGGCGAGTCGGCATCCTGAATCGGCAACCAATTTTTGTTTGCCAGTATTTCATGTCGAAAAAGCATTGGCAGATCGTCAAGCACGGATCCGGCGGTGGCTTTTCGGAAGGCGCGTCCAGGACGATGACGGTCGATGAAGCACCCGAAGCTGTGGTCCAGACCGCCTTGCGCGCTGCCAACCTGGTCGGCGACGGGCTTTACGGTGTCGATCTGAAACAGAACGACCGCGGGATCTTCGTCATCGAGATCAACGACAATCCCAACATCGACATGGGTGTCGAGGATGCGGTCCTGAAGGACGAGCTTTACCGGCTGGTTCTGCGGGACTTTCAGCGGCGCATCGACCTGCGCCGCAGCCGTGGGCGCCTCTAGATGCGGCCGCTTTCCCTGGCGCTGTGTCTGGCGGCCGTGATCGCCGGGACAGCCCAGGCCAAGGCGGTCGATTGGGGCACGGTGGTCGGCCCGTCCGGGGGACCGCCGCGGGTTATCGGCGGCGTTACCCGGGGCTGCCTGTCGGGTGCCGTGGCCCTGCCTGAGACCGGCAACGGATTCCAGACCCTGCGGCGCTGGCGCAACCGCTATTGGGGCCACCCCGAGTTGATCGACTATGTCGAGCGGCTGGGTGCACGGGTCGCCAAGGCCGGGCTGCAGCCCCTGCTGATCGGCGACATGGCCCAACCGCGCGGCGGCCCGCTGCCCTATGGCCACCGCAGCCATCAGCTGGGCATCGACGTCGATATCCTGTTCACCCCCGGGCCGCTGGACCGGCGATCCCGCGACGCCCTGAAGGACCCGCCGTCAATGCTTGACGACGGCGGCCGGGCGGTCGCGTCCGGCCGCTTCGGCCCGGCCCAGGTCGCCATGCTGAAGCTCGCCGTCAGCGATCCCCAAGTGGCCCGGATCTTCGTCAACTACCGGCTGAAAAAAGCCCTGTGCGACGGCCTGCCCGCCGGCCAGCGGGGCTGGCTGCGCAAGATCAGGCCGTGGTTCGGTCATGACGAACATTTCCATGTCCGGCTGCTATGCCCGCCCGGCAGCCCCCAATGCGAGGCGCAGGACCCGGTCGGGCCCGGCGACGGCTGCGACGCCACCCTCGAATCATGGTTCAAGCCGGCCCCGGTGCCCAAGCCGAATGCGCCCAGGCCGGCCGCGCCCAGGCGCCCGCCAATGCCGGCCGCCTGCCGCTCGCTGCTGGTGCAATGAGCGGTGGCACGCCGGGGCGGTGGACCAGGCGGCACGTGCTGGCCGCCCTGGGGGCGTCCGGCCTTGCGGCCTGCGGCAGCGGCGGCACCCGGCCGCGGCCGGGCACGGTGGCCGATGTCGGAGTCGGTCTCGCCGACGGCACCCGCATCGTCGTGCCGCGGCGGTTCGACCGGCGTTATCGCTGGCCGGCGGTGGTCTTCCTGCCCTCGACCGGCCGCACCGCGCCCGATATGTATCGGACCTATGCCGGCGAGCATCAGGCACACGGCCGCTTCATCGCCATCCTGCCCCCGGGGGCGACCGGCACGGAGGGCTACAGCAGCGGCAGCGCCTTCGCGGCGACGGTCCGCCAGTGGTCGGCCACCGTCGCGGCAAGCCTGTCGAGCGCCATCGACCAGTTCGGCGTGGCCCCGGCGCGCGTCGTCCTGACCGGCTTTTCGCTGGGCGGCGACCTGTCCTGGGCCCTGCCCCTGGTGGCGCCGAACCGCTATGCCGGCACGGTGGTGATGGGCAGCCGGTGTGGCTGGCGCCAGCCGGAAAGCCTGCCGCGCTTGCGCGCCAATCAATTCCGCGCGGCGCTTCTCTGTGGCCGAGCGGAAGCCGCCGTGCGCGCCGGCGGCAGTGCCGCCGCGGCCAGCCTGCTGGCCGGTAGCGGCATCGCGTGTCGCCTGGAAAGTTACGATGGGGGACACACCAGGGCACCGCCCGCCCTGGTCATCGACATGCTCGATTTCGCCCTTGGCGGGACCAGCCGGATGTCGTGACGGGTCCCGGCTGGCGCGGCGCGGCGACGGCCGCCGCGGCAGCCGGTTACCAGTGGCGAAC
>JAJFJE010000363.1 GCA_021774355.1 Alphaproteobacteria bacterium | reverse complement strand
CGCGCTCCCGGGCTCGCGCGTCCTCTCCCCACCGTCATGACCGGGCTTGGCCCGGTCATCCACGCCTTCGTGGCAGGCACGGTGTTCCCGTGGATGGCCGGCACGGTGGCCGGCCATGACGGTGAGGGGGTGCCGCGCCCTCCCCGGCCCCGCGCGCTCCCGGGCTCGCGCCCGCACCCGGCCGCACGCGTCCTCGCCCCTTCGTCATGACCGGGCCTGACCCGGCCGCACGCGTCCTCTCCCCCCGTCATGACCGGGCTTGACCCGGTCATCCACGCGTTCGTGGCGGCCACGGCGGTCCCGTGGATGGCCGGCACGGCGGCCGGCCATGACGGTGAGGGCGGGGGCAGGGCGGTCGGGGGTGCGGGTCCTGGCGGTGGGGGCCGGCCCTGACGGCGGGGGCCGGCATGACCGCAGGTCAACCCGGCAGGTAGAGCCCCTTCAGGCGGGACAGCGGCACCGCGCTGCCGCCGACGATCAACTGCGCTTCGTCGTCGGCATATTCGATGCCGGTGACCAGGCCCAGGCGGCTGACCGTGGCGGCCACGGCCTGGCCGCTGCCGTCGGCCGCGACCACCTTCAGGCTGTAGGTGCCGGCCGGGACCGCGCGGCCAGTGCCGTCGGTGCCGTCCCAGGCGACCTCCTGCACCCCGGCCGAGGTCTTGCCGGCCAGGGTTTTGACGATGGTGCCCGCGGCGTCGACGACGGTGACCTTGACCGCCGCGGCATCGCCCGCCAGGCGATAGCGCCAGGTCACCGGGCCGCCGTCGCTCGTGACCTCGGCGCCGTCGATTTCGACCTGCTTGCCGAGATAGCCCACGGAGTCGGTCGAGACCCGCGACTGCATCAGGGCCAGCAGGCTTTCCAGATTCTTGTTGGTATCGATCGCCTGTTCGACCTGGGAGAAACTCACCAGCTGGTTGGTGAAGTCCTTGGTATCGAGCGGCTGCAACGGGTCCTGGTTCTGCAATTGGGTGGTCAGCAGCTTGAGGAACGAGGCGAAGTTCTGGCCCAGGCCGACCGTGGCATCCTTGGCCGTGCCGGTGGCGGTGGTGGCAGCCGCGTTGGCGGCCTTGGCGGTATCGATCATGGTCATGGCTGGTTCCGTCTAGACATGGATATCGAGGGTGGCGGTGCCCGGGCGGGTGGCCGGCGCGGCGGCTGCCGCGATGGCGCCGGGCGCCTGGGCGGCAGCGGCGAGACCGCCGCGCCCGGGGCGCCAGCCGTCGCGGTGCTGGTCCTGGCCGTCGCCGCGGCCGTCGCGCAGGGAAAAGCTGATGCTGGAGCCGTCGAGCCGCAGCCCCTGGTCGGTCAGGGCGCGGATCAGCTCGCGGCCGTCCCGTTGCAGGATCTGCAGGGCCTCGGGCCGCTCGACCGACAGATGGGCCTTGACCCGGCCGTTCTCGTCGACCGACAGGTCGACATCGACCCGGCCCAGTTCGGCCGGATCCAGACGCATCTGGAAACGCTGTTCGCCGCTCTCCAGGTGCCTGGCCATGCGGATGGCAAGGGCGGCGGGTTCCGCCGGAACGGGGGTCCGGGGCGGGGCGGGGCTTGCCGGGGCCGGCGCCGGGGTGGCCGTCGCCTGGGCCGCGCCGGTCGGGGCGGCGACCGCCGGGGGCAGGCTGGGCGGGCCCGGAGGCGGGGCCGGCTGGTCGTTGCCCGCAGGCGTTGGGGTCGTCGGCTTTGTCGCCGCGCTTGTGGCGGTCTTGTCGGCTTCGGCCGGCGCCGTCGAACCGGTCGCCGGTCCGGCACCGCCGGATGCGGGCGGGGCGCCATCGGCCGCCGCCGGCAGGGCGGAGGCCATGCCCTGGGCCGCTTTCGGCCCGGGCCCCCCGCCGGCCCCGGCGGATGGGGCCGGTGCCGCGGCCTTGCCGTCCGGCGCCGCGGCCGCCGGTGGGAGCACCACCAGGGCGGCCAGGCCCAGGGCGTCGCCCGTCCCCACCCGGTCGCCGTCGGCCGCCGGCGCCGGTCCGGGGTGGCACAGGGCCGCGCTGGCATCGTCCAGCACCTTGCGGAAGCGGGCGCCATCGCTCCCGCCAGCCGGCTTGGCGGCAGGCGGCGGTGCGGAAGGGGTCGCGGCAATCGGGTCCATGGCTATGTCCATCAGGGCTGGAACCGCCGTCGCAAGGACCGTGCCGCCCGCAAAGGCCCGGAATGGCTCGGTCCGGGGCGGGGACCGGCGGACCGGGCGGCAAGATTTGCCGGGCCATTGTTCTCTCTTGCCGGGGCGCTTATGGTCCGCACCATGATCGACCTGCCGCCCGCTCGCCTCGACGACCTCCTGCGCCCGCAGGCCGAGGATGATCTTGCGCCCGGCGCCCGGGTGGTGGTGGCGATGTCCGGCGGCGTCGACAGTTCCGTGGCCGCGGCGGTCATGCAGGCGCGGGGCTATGAGGTGGTCGGCATCACCCTGCAGCTTTACGATCAGGGCGCGCTCGTCGGGCGCAAGGGGGCGTGCTGCGCCGGCGCCGATATTCGCGACGCCCGCCGGGTGGCCGAGCGGCTGGGCCTTCCCCATTACGTGCTGGATTACGAACGGAACTTCCGCGCCAGCGTGATCGAGCCCTTTGCCGATGCCTATCTCGCCGGGGAAACCCCGGTGCCCTGCGTGCTGTGCAACCAGACGGTCAAGTTCCGCGATCTCCTGGGCGCCGCCCGCGACCTTGGCGCCGCCGCCCTGGTGACCGGCCATTATGTCCGGCGCCGCCGCTCGGCCCAAGGGGTGGACCTGCTGACCGGCAGCGACCCGGCCCGCGACCAGAGCTATTTCCTGTTCGCCACCACCGCCGACGAACTCGCCTTCCTGCGCTTTCCCCTGGGCGGCCTGACCTCCAAGGCGGTGACCCGGGCGCTGGCGGAACATTTCGGCCTGGCCGTCGCCGACAAACCGGACAGTCAGGACATCTGCTTCGTCCCCTCGGGCCGCTATGCCGAGGTTGTCGCCAGGCTGCGCCCGGAAGCCCATCGCCCAGGCGATATCGTCGACCGGGCGGGGCGGGTGCTGGGCCGCCACCAGGGCATTGCCGGCTTCACCATCGGCCAGCGCCGGGGCCTTGGCCTGGGCGGCGGCCTGCTCGACGACGGCGCGGCCTTCTATGTCCTGGCACTCGACCCGGCGCAGGCCCGGGTCATCGTGGGGCCGCGCACGGCCCTGGCCCGGACCCGGATCGCGTTGCGCGACCTCAACTGGCTGGCCGAACCCCTGGCCGAGGGCGAGGCCCGGCCGGTGGCCGCACGCATCCGCTCGACCCGCGCGCCCCGGCCCGGCCGCCTGGTGGCCGGCACCGCCGGCGGCGGCCAGGTCATTCTCGACCAGGCGGAAGAGGCCGTCTCGCCCGGCCAGGCCTGCGTTCTCTACCAGGGCGAACGGGTACTCGGGGGCGGCTGGATCGCCGCCGCCTCGGCCCCCGCGCGGCCTTGACAGGGCGCCGCCGGGACGCCTATATCGGGCGCCTCGCGGTGTCACCCGCGAATGCCCGTGGGGCGGAGTAGCTCAGTTGGTTAGAGCAGCGGAATCATAATCCGCGTGTCGGCGGTTCAAATCCGTCCTCCGCTACCACCCTTCCCCCGAACCATCCCGACCGCGAGCGGCGCACCCGCACCGCCGCCACCCGCACGTGCGCCGGCGCGGGCCTTGGGGCGATCCCACGAGAACGGGTATGGGACCAGGAACAGCACCTTATAGGGGCATAATTCGCCATGATTTGTTAGCTGGGGCGCCGTATAGCAAATTCTGTGACCTGAGATTGGCCACAGGCACCTGCCACGAACCAGGAGGAGAAAGGCATGCCTGCCACGGCCGATTCCCAATCATCCGTCCGGCACCGGCGCCGCCGACCCGGTGCGGCGCGCGCCTGCGTGACCGCCCTGGTCGCCCTGGCGGGCTGTGTCAGCGTGTTTGAAGGGACCGCCCAGGAGATTGCCGTGGTGACGACGCCCACCGACGCCAGTTGCGACTTCATCCGCCAGGGCGCCACGATCGGCACGGTACCCCATACGCCGGGACGCATGACCGTGCGCAAGAGCAAGTACGATATCACCGTCAAATGCACCAAGCCCGGCTACCAGGAGGCGGTCCACCTCAACCATTCCGGGACCTCGGCGGCGATCGCCGCCAATGTCGCCGTCGACCTCATCCTGACCGCCGGGCTGTCGTCCATCATCGACTCGGCAAACGGCGCCGATAATAAATACGACAGCGTGGTCAATGTCAGCCTGGCCCCTCCGCCGGCGCCGCAAGCGCCGGCAACGCCACAGGTTACCCAATAACCAGAACAATTACGGCTGTGCGGCGGCCTCCCGGGGGGCGGCCGCGTCGGCCATCTGCTTCAGCCGGGCGGCGGCCATGCGTTCGCTCATCCAGCCGGGATATTCCGGCGGCAGCCGGCTGACCTGGTCGAGCGCCGCCAGTTCCGACGAGTCGAGGGCCAGGGTCGTGGCGGCGATGTTGTCGTCCAGCTGGGCCATGGTCTTGGCCCCGATGATGACGCTGCTCACCGCCGGCTGATGCAGCAGCCAGGCCAGGGCCACCCGGGCGACCGAGGTGCCGCGGGCGGCGGCGACCACTTCCAGGGCGTCGATCACCGCATAGGCGCGTTCCATGGCGACCGGCGGAAAATCGAAGGAGAGCCGCCGGCTGCCCTCTTCGCCCTGCTTGTTGCGGCCATATTTGCCGCTCAGCAGGCCCCCGGCCAGGGGGCTCCAGACCAGCAGGCCGAGGCCTTCGCTGGCGATCAGCGGCACGATTTCGCGTTCGATATCGCGCCCCGCCAGGGTGTAGTAGGACTGCGTCGAGACGAATTTCGCCCGGTTCAGGCGCTCGGCCAGGCCCAGGGCCCGGGCGATCTGCCAGGCGGCCCAGTTCGACACCCCGACATAGCGCACCAGCCCCTGTTCGACCAGGCTGTCCAGGGCACCGATGGTCTCTTCCATCGGCGTCGCCGGATCGAAGCCGTGCAACTGATACAGGTCGATATGGTCGAGCTGAAGCCGCTTCAGGCTGGCCTTGACGCTGTCCATGATATGACCGCGCGAGGCGCCCCGTTGGTTGGGTCCCGGGCCCATTTCGCCGTGCACCTTGGTGGCGATCACCACCTGGTCCCGCGCCGCCCCCAGGGCCTGGAGGGCGCGCCCGGTCAGTTCCTCGGCCATGCCGCCGGACTACACATTGGCGGTATCGATGAAATTGATGCCC
>JAJFJE010000362.1 GCA_021774355.1 Alphaproteobacteria bacterium | reverse complement strand
GCGCAGGCTCTGGCGGTCGGCCGTACTGCCGGCCACGAACAGGACGTTGCGCCCGGCATCGGCCTGTACGATCGCCCCTTGCGGCACCAGGGGATCGAGGAGCTTTTTCAGCTCCACGGCACTGACAAAGCGCAGCGGGATCGCCTCCGGGCCGAAACCGGTGGCGGCGGCGGTCAGCAGCCCGGCCCGGCGCTGGGCCTCCGCCACCGGCACCACGGTGTAGAGATCGCCGTCCCGGACCAGACCCAGCCTGGCCGCCTGCAGGCTGGCCTCGAAGGTGCGCAAGACCTGGTCGCGGCCGATCGGCCGGGCCGTTTCGATGGTGATCTGGCCGTCCGAGGCGGGATCCACCCCCTAGGTCAGCCCGAGAAAGTCGCCAAGCACCCCCTTGGCGACATCACGCACCTCGGCATTGGTGAAGTTGAGCGTGACGTCGCCTAGGGGCGGCGCCGGCGTCTGCGGCGGCGGCTCGGCCATGAAGACGCCGCTGCCGCGGATGATTTGGCTGCGCGTGCCCAGGGGGACGGCATCGGGCCGGCCGGGCGTGAGACGAGCGGGGCGCGACACTGGCGGCGGCGTCAGGGGATGGGCCTGGCCGACGACGGTCGCCCCCACGACCTGGGTCGGCGCCGCGTCGGGAACCGTGTCGCAGCCGGCCAGCAGCAGCACCGCGAGCAACGCCTGGCGGCGCCCTGGGCGACGTCTCACCGCGCCACCTCGTGCCCGACGCCCAGGTCCGGTGCGGCCGGGCGCTTCAGCGGCAAGACGCGCTTCTCATCGTCCCGCGACAGCACCACATGATCCGGCGCGATGGCCTCGACCCGCCATTCCTCGACCATGGCACCCGGCAAAATGCGCCGGACGGTCCCGTCGCCCAACGCCAACAGGGCGGTGGCCACGTCCTTTGCGGTGCCGATTCCGAGCAGGTGAAAGCCGTCCGGATCGGCGGCCAGCTCGGCTTCCGGGCGGCGGTGCGAATCGAACAAGGGACGGGCCAGAATGCCCGGATAAGCGGCCGGCTCGGACAGAGCGGCGACCGGCGGGCGGCGCACCGCCAGCCCGTCGACGACCGCCGGGTCGTCGACCCCAGGCAGGACCATTTGCCCGACGGCCAGCCCGGCCATGGCGATGCTAGCCGCCACCGGGAGCCACAGGGCGTGGCCCGGCCGGCGCGCCGGGCCCCGGCCGGAGGACCACCGGTGCCGAAACTTCGAGCCGGACAGCCAGCCGGACGGGGCCGCCTGCGGCGGGCGGGCCGGCGGTAACGGCAAAAGACTCAACCAGGACATAGGGACCCTCATGGGCGAGGCGGGAAAGACAGCTATAGACTTGCGGCATGGTAAATTCGGCATCGGCGGTCACCCCGATCCGGTCGGGCGCCCCGGCATCACGTTCGGCGATCGCGTGCACGACCCCGCCGACATCCGTCGCAATGTCGCGCAATTGGCTGGCCAGGGCCTCGACGGCGGTCGCGCGGTCGTCGCCCAGCAGGGCGAACTGCCCGGCGGACTGGGCCTGGCGGCCGGCCTGGTCGCGCCACGTTGCGGCACTCTCGATGATCCGGCTGTTGCGGCGGAATTCATTCTGCAACTGTTCCCGCTCGGCGGCCCGCCCGACGAAGCCGTCGATGAGCGGCCAGACCACCCCGTCGGCCACCAGGACGACCACCGCCAGGGCAAGCCCCAGCGCCACCAGGCGGCGCTCCCGAGATGACAGCGTCTTCATCGGGAGTCGCCGCCGATGGGGACCAGGGTGGCTGTTACGTTGAAGGTCCCAGGGGGCGCATCGTCCCGCCTGAGGTCGGTCAGAAGCCCGCTCCCGGCCAGCACCGCGACGACGTCGGCCGGCCCGCTCTGGCCGCCGCTCAGGCGCAATTCCGTGCCGTTCCAGATCAGGCTGGTCAGCCACACCTGGTCGGGCAAGGCGGTGGTCAAGGCATCGAGGATCGCCAGCGGGGCGCGGGCCTGGAGGCGGGCCACAAGTTCGTGCCGGCGCGCTTCCTCGGCTTCGACCTGGCGGCGCACCCGTTCGATCAGCTGGACCTGCAGACGCTGGCTGTCGACCGCCTCGGCCAGACGATCCAGCGCCAGCTGGTCGCGCCACACCAGCAACAGGAGGTTCAGCGCGATCAACAGGGCCGCGGCAATGGTCCAGCGCCGGCGCCATCGTCCGCCGCTTCCACCCAGCGTCCCCCGCCGGGCGAAATCGAACCGCAGCCGCCCCTGGTCGTCCCGGGTCGCCACCGCCCGGGGGGCGATCCCGAGACCGGCGAGGAGCGCAAGGTAGGCGGCCCACCGGTCCTTGGCGACGACAGCGAGGGCGATTCGTCCCAGGCCGCCCCGCTGCCGCCCATCGTCCAGAATTTCGACGTCGAACACCACATCCTCGGCCCGGAACGGCGTCAGCCGGTCGAGATCGAGCGCCAGCATCTGGACGAGATCGGCGGCGGACGGGACGGGATAATCGAACTCGCCGATCAGCACGGCCGCGGCCGGCAGGAGGTAGGTCGCCCGGGCCAGGTCGCGGTGGTTCGGCTTGGCCACCACCCGCCATGCCCCGCCGCGGCGCCGTGCCAGCACCACCCGGTCGGTCTCGACGGTGGCGATCAGCGACCGCCCGGCAACGCGATCCCGCCAGGTCCGGGGCAGCATGGCCCGCAATTCGGCCCCCCACCACGCCAGAAAGCGGCGGCAATGGCGGCCAAGGGTCGCCATGTCCATGGTGAGAACAGAGCCCGCGGCGATCATCCGCGTCCGGCGCAGCGTGCGCCCCTGTCGGCCAGCACGCAGTCGCCGTCGACCGTCGCCATCGGGTGGATCAGCAAGCTCGGCCACCAGCGGCGGTCGCCCGGGCGGAACGTCACGGAAAGCCGGACCAAGAGGGGCAGGCGGGGCTGGCGATCCCAGCGTTCGCGCCAGACCGGCAGGCCGCCCTCGTCGTCCAGATAGGCCATCTCGAGGCCGCCCACATGGCGCAGCAGGACTGCCACCTCGGGGGCCTCGGACGCGGCCCCGGGAAGATCGCTGCGGCTGCTCAGGATCAGGTCGCCGGCAGTGTCGACGGCAATGACGAAGCGCCGCAGGCCGCCGGCCGGGCGGTTGTCGAAAGCCGGCGCCGTAAAGGCCAGCCGGTCCGGCGCCCCGGCGAAGTCGGGATAGGGCAGCGGCGCGTCATAGCGGGTCGACGGATAGGTCCGGGTGATACGGTCGCGCAGCACGCTCTGGGCCGCCTCGATGGCGTCGGCGCTGGCCGCCCGGGCGGTTACCCTGGACCAGACATTCCGGCCGGCGCCGAGGCCCTGGAGCAGCAGCAGGGCAATGAGCGCGGTCAGCCCGAGGGTGACCAGGCTTTCCACCAGGGTCAGGCCGCGCTGCCGGGTCGGGTCAGGCCGGGGGCGCAAGGCGCAGACTCCTCAACACCGCCAGGGCGGCACCGCCGGCGCGGGCCCGGACGGAAACCGTGACCAGCCACAGCCGCCCGGTCTGGCTGGCGCCATCGCCATAGGGCCGCGACTCGATGGTATAGGCGAGCGGCCCGGCAACGCCGCGGACCGGGCGTCCGTCCAAGGGATAGGCCAGGCCGGCAGCGGCCAGTTGGGAGCGGGCGACCACCAGTGCCGCCTGCTTGTCCGCCTGGCGCCCGGCCCGCCAGGCGCCGTCGCCGATCACGGAAAACAGCGTCGCCAGGGCAAGGCCGACCACTGCCAGGGCGACCATCGCCTCGACCAGCCCAAAGCCGTTGTGGCGCGCGGCCGTCATGAGCCGCCAGGGACGACGAGCGCGGTGGCCGGCTGGACGACGGTGGTCCGACCGGAGGCGCCCGGGCCCAGGACGGCAATGGCGCCGCCGGAGCTGGAGCCGTCGCCGAAGAAGGTGATCGAGGGGCCACCGGCGAACCGCAGCCCATCGACGGCCAGGTGATACCGCTGGGGGCCAAGGGCATAGCCCGAACCGTCGGCGGCCAGGGTCAGGGTAACCGGCCGGCCCTCGGCCAGGGCCTGGGCCCGGCCGCGCCGCAAATCGGCCTGCAGCCGTTCGACGGCGGTCCGCAGCGCAAAATGCCGATAGCCCCGCTCCATTGCGGGGAAAGCGAGGGTTCCGACCAGGGCCATAATGGTCAGGACCACCAGGGCCTCGATCAAGGTCGCCCCCCGTTCACCAGTTGCCGACATCCTGGGCCTCGCCGGTCCCGCCCGGAGCGCCGTCCGAACCGAGGGAATAGACATCGACTTCGCCATGTTCGCCCGGCGCCCGGTAGAGATAGGGGGCGCCCCAGGGATCGCGGAGCGCTTCGGCCCGCCGCAGATAGGGACCGTTCCAGCCGGCCACCGCCTTGGGGCTGGCGACCAGGGCCGCGAGACCATCTTCCGGGCTCGGGTAGCGCCCCACATCCAGGCGATAGAGTTCAAGACTGGCCGTGACGTTCTGGATCTGGACCTTGGCCGTCTGGGTACGCGACGAGCCGAGATATTTCAGCACCTGGGGCCCGACCACAGCGGCGAGCAGGCCCAGGATCGCCAGAACCACCAGCAATTCGATCAGGGTGAAGCCCGCCTGGCGGCGGCGGAACGGGCGCGAGGTCATCATTGCAGGGCCAGATCGTTGATACCGAGGATTGCCGACATGATGGCGGCGATGACGCCGGCGACGACCACGCCCAGGACCACCGTCAGCAACGGTGTCAGCAGGGCGATCAGCCGTTCGGTGGCGGTGCGGACCTCGCGGTCCAGAACATCGGCCAGGCGGCCCAGCATCAGGCCGAGTTGGGCCGTTTCTTCGCCGGTGCGCAGAAAGCCGAGGGCGAGCGGCGGAAAGAGTCCGGTGGCGGCAAGGGGGCCGGCGAGCCCCGCCCCCTCGTGCAGGCCGGCGACGACCCGGCCCACGGCGGTGGCCATGTGGCTGTTGGTCAAGGTGCGGGCGGCGATCGCCAGGGCCGCGGGCAAGGCCACGCCGCCATCGACCAGGGCCCCCAGGGTGCGGGCAAAGCGGGCGGTCTCCGCCTCGGTCACCAGCCGGCCGAGCTTGGGCACGGTGAGGACCCACCGGTCGAAGGCCAGCCGGAGCGCCGGTCGCCGCAGCCAGAAGGCCGCCAGCACGACGAGGATGGCGGCGGCGGCCCCGGCGATCAGCCCGTCGTCGCGCAGGAACCGGCTGAGGCCGACGACCAGCGCGGTCATCGGCGGCAAGGCCCCGCCCAGGTCGGCAAAGACCGTTTCAAACTGGGGCACCACCACCAGAAGCATGATCAGGATGACCCCGACCGCGACGGCCAGCAGCATGGCCGGGTAGAACAGGGCCGAGCGGACGGTCTGGCGCAGCGCCTCCTGGCGCTCCAGCGCCGTGGCCAGGCGCGCCAGGCATGGCCCCAGATGGCCGCTGCTTTCGCCGGCTTCGGTCAGGGCCACGGCCATCGCCGGAAAGGCGACAGCCGACGCCGCCATGGCCCGGGACAGGGGCAGGCCGCCCTTGACCTGTTCGCGCAGAGCGCGCAGAGCGGCGGCGAGGGCCGGATCCCGGACATGGTCGACGGTCACCGCCAGGGCCCGGTCGAGGGGCAGGCCGGCATCCAGCAGCACCGCCAACTGGCCGATCATATCCGGCAGGGCCTTGCGCGAGGCGGCCGTCCGGCGCGGCGCCGCGGGCGCGGCAGCGCTACCGGGCAGGGCTTCGATGGTCACCAGCCCGGCCAGGCGCAGGGCCTCGACGACCGCATCGCGGTCCCGCCCTTCGGCGGTGCCGCTGCGGATTTCACCGGTCGCGGGAACCACGGCGCGGTACCGGAACAGGGTCATGGGATCATTCCTCGCGGGTCACACGCAGCACGTCGTCGAGCGTGGTCAGCCCGGCGGCGACCTTGGCCAGGCCGTCGGCGAGCATCGACTGCATTCCCTCGCCCGCGGCCACCCGGGTGATCTCCCGCGCCTCTGCCCGGGCCAGGACCAGGCGGCCGATGGCTTCGCTCATGACCAGCAGTTCCAGCACCGCCAGGCGGCCGCGAAAGCCGCTGCCGCCGCAGGCCGGGCACGACCCTGGTCGATAGAAGGTCAGGTCGGCGGCGGGATCGAGCCCCAACGCCGCCACGGCTTCCGGCGCCGGCCGATAGGCCACCCGACAGCCGGCACACAGGCGGCGCACCAGCCTCTGGGCCAGGACGGCGTTCAGGGTCGACGCCACCAGATAGGGTTCGGCGCCCATATCGAGGAGCCGGGTCACCGCACTCGGGGCATCATTGGTGTGCAGCGTGGACAGGATGGTGTGTCCTGTCAGGGCCGCCTGGATGGCAACCTGAACGGTTTCGAGATCCCGGATTTCGCCAACCATCATGACATCCGGATCCTGCCGCAGGAACGAACGCAGCGAAGCGGCGAAGCCCAGCCCGATCTTGTGCCTGACCTGGGTCTGGCTGATCCCGGACAGGCGATATTCGATCGGGTCCTCGACCGTCAGGATCTTCCGGTCGGGGGTATTGAGGTCGGCCAGGGAAGCGTAGAGGGTCGTGGTCTTGCCGCTGCCGGTCGGCCCGGTCACCAGGACAATCCCGTGGGGCCGGCCGAGAATCTTCGACCAGGCCTGCCTCATCCCGTCGGCAAAGCCCAATGCCGCGAAATCGAGCGCCAGATGACTGCGATCGAGAATCCGCAGCACCACCGTCTCGCCATGAATGACCGGCGCCGTGGCCACCCGGAAATCGATGTCCTGGCCCCGCACGGCCAGCCGCAGCCGGCCGTCCTGGGGCAGGCGCCGTTCGGCAATGTCGAGGTTCGCCATCACCTTGATGCGCGAGATGACCGGCGCCTTCATCGCCGCCGGCAGCATCTCGCCTTCGACCAGGGCGCCGTCGATCCGCAGCCGCAGCTTGAGGCCGTCCTCGACCGGCTCGAGATGGATATCCGAGGCCCGGGCCTCGACCGCCCGGGCGATCAAGGCGTTGACTGCCCGCACCACCGGCGCGTCGCTGGCAAGGTCGCGCATGCGCTCGACATCCGCGTCGTCGGCCGTGTCGGCCGCACCCTGCCCGGCCGACGCCGCCACGCCGTAGAGCCGGTCGAAGGCCTGCTCCAGGTCCCCGGCGCGGGCGACGTGGCAGAGGACGGGGCGGTTTAGGGCATAGGCCAGGGCCGCCGCGGCATAGGGGTCGAGCGGATCGACGCACGCCACCTCGACCCGATCACCATGGTCGGCAATGGGCAGAGCCCGGATCCGCCGCAGAAAGCGCGCCTGCAACCGGTCGGCCGCGACGGCCGATGCCGGGAGGTGCTCGGCCGCCACGCGCGCCAAGCCAAGGCCTTCGGCCAGGGCCTGGGCCAGACTGTCTTCCGACACCATGCCGAGGCGAGTCAGCACCGAATCGAGCGGCTCGCGGGTTTCCGCCTGGACCAGGCGCGCACGTGCAAGCGTCTCCGGCGCCACAAGGTCGCGGGCAAGCAGCAGCGCAGCCAAATCTGTGACGGAACCCGGCCCGCCCTGCGCGAGCACTGCGCTCATCTCCACCCATCCTCGAAGGCCCAAGAAGCCGATCCACCGGCTCCTCCGGGAGCACGCCCTCTGCTGGGAACGCGCCCGTTCTTACCGCCGCTCTTACCGCTTCTTATCGTCCGCCATTGCGACAACTGACGCTGCTGCGGATTGTATTTTAAACAACGCGGCAGAGATCGACAATCTTCCCCGATTGTTTCAACAAAAATTCACATTCCGGATCTATTGTATAATTTTACTTTCTTTTCATGTTAAATTAAATTGTAATAAATACTTCATATTTGTTTTGAAATACTCACATTTGCGGCGCCCCGCTTTAACAATAATGAAATTCAGATTATCGAAACAAACCAAAATATTGATTAGTGCCAATTTAAGTTGGCGAACAGTTCCTCTTTGTTAAATGACATTGCCGGCCTGAAATCTCGCTCTAAATTCTGCTCGCGCTCGAACCGAAGGGCGCCCTCCTTGGAGATGAAGAGATCTGCACGACTCACCCGCAGGGAGTTGGAGGGGAGGTTCCAATCAACTCGAGACCCGGACCACGGGATGCGCGGACCCCGCCATCCCAAACGACGAGGCCCAACATGTCATCGCTTAAAGCATCGCTCCTGGGGAGCGTATTCCTTCTGGCAGCCAGCGGCGCTGGCTCGGCATTTGCCACAGATATCCACGGCGGCGGCGCCACCCTGCCGGCGCCGGCCATCACCCAGGCCTTCAGCTGTTACAGCGGCGCCGCCACGGGCGTCGACTATCTGGTTCGCAACTCGTCGAGCGACCTGATCAATACCGCCGAGAAGACCTGCCCGTCCTATATCACCAGCCCGATCAATGCCGCCAACCGCTTCCACTATGCCGCTACCGGCTCGGGCCTCGGCATCGCCGGCTATTTCAGCCACGATCCCAGCCGTTACGGCAATTATCCGGCCAGCCCCTTTCCGTCGGTCGAATACGGCCTGTCGGACAACGCCCTGAAGCAGTCGGACCTCGACGCCTATAATAACGGCGGCACGGTCCAGGGCGTGACGGTCGTCGCCCCCGGTGTCACCCCGACCCCTGGCACCAACTACGCCAACCCCTTCGAGAAATTCGGTGCCCTGATCCAGGTCCCGAACGTCATCGCGGCGGTGGCCATCGCCTATAAGGTTCCCGCCGGCGTCACCATCAGCACCCCGGACGGCAAGCTGCGACTGGCGGCGACAGACCTGTGCAACATCTTCAATGGCGGCTATTCCTACTGGGATCAGCTCCCGAATGTTACCGGCCACGTCCGCCTGATCCGGGTCGGCCGTTCCGACAGTTCGGGCACCACCTCGCTGTTCACCCGCCACATGGCGGCGATCTGCGCCGGGACCTCCCGCAACAAGTTCAAGACCGCCGCGGGCACCTCGACCCTGCCCAG
This sequence comes from Alphaproteobacteria bacterium, assembly GCA_021774355.1. Classification (GTDB taxonomy): domain Bacteria; phylum Pseudomonadota; class Alphaproteobacteria; order Zavarziniales; family Zavarziniaceae; genus JAJFJE01. Next base: position 543 of record JAJFJE010000362.1, on the reverse strand, counting down.
CACCTCGGGCTGGCGCCTGGGTGCCGGCAATAGCGGCGTCGCCGCCCTGCTCGAAGGCACCAAGGGCACGATCGGCTATCTCGGCTCGGAATATCTGGTCACCAGCACACTGAATGCGGCGTCGCTCAAGGAAAACGGCTCGTCGTCCTACCTGCAGCCGACGGCGGCCAATGCCACCGCGGCCTTCAACAGCCTCGGCTTCGTCGCCCCGACCGGCTCGGCGCAGGCCAACCCGCTGAATTGGGTCCCGACCGACCTCAACAGCGCGGTCGAAAACCCGCCCGCCGGCTATCCGATCGTCGGCACCAGCAACACCCTGCTCTATAGCTGCTACAGCAGCACGGCCAAGGTGAACGCCCTGGTGTCGCCGTCGACCGGCAGCCTGGGCTTCTTCCGCTGGTACTACACCAATAATGCCATCAACGCCTCCAACGGCCTGCTGTCGATCAACGGCGTGGCTGGCCTTCCCTCGGCCTTCCGCACCGCGATCTACAATTTCCTGCGGGCGAACATCAAAACCAATACCGGCGCCTGCGCCGGCAA
>JAJFJE010000361.1 GCA_021774355.1 Alphaproteobacteria bacterium | reverse complement strand
GCCTGATGCATTACAAGGCGCCAGAGCGAACCCCAAAGACCGTCGAGACAGGAACGCTCAAACGGGAAGTGATTTCTGCTTCGAATATAGCAAATGGCAAAGGGAAGTCAAGGAGCAGGTAAGGAGTGGGTTTAAATAATCAGGAAGCGAGGACCTTCTGGATATCCGCCTCGGCGACGCGGTCGACGATCTCCACGCTTCCGATATCCTTGACCAGAATGAAGCGGATATTTTTATCGTGCGCCTTTTTGTCCCGGTACATGGATTCGATGTACTCTTTCGCGGAAAAATCCGGCAGCTGGGAGGGCAGTCCGTAGCGTTCGACCAGAGATTTAATTCTCAGCACCACGGCTTCGGAACATTTCCCCAGGTGGGCGGACAGTCTGGCGGCGTAGACCATGCCGATGGCAATGGCTTCGCCATGCTTGAACCGGGCGTAATGGGTCAACGCCTCGACCGCGTGCCCGAGGGTGTGGCCGAAGTTCAGTATCATACGGTAATTGCTTTCCCGCTCGTCCTGCTCCACCACTTTGGCTTTAATGGCACAGGAGGTTTCGATGATGCTTGCCAGGCACTGGGTATCCTGCGCCAGTATTTTTTCGGCGTTCTTTTCAAGGAAGGTGAAAAGCTCAGGATCTTCGATAATCCCGTACTTGATGATTTCTGCCATGCCAGCGCGGAACTCCTCGGGCGGCAGGGAACCCAGGGTATCGAGATCGATGGCGACCAGCCGCGGCTGGTAAAAGGCGCCGATCAGGTTTTTCCCTTTGGGATGGTTGACGGCGGTTTTCCCACCGACGCTGCTGTCCACTTGCGACAGCAGTGTGGTGGGAACCTGGATGAAAGGTACCCCTCGTAAAAATGTTGCGGCGATAAATCCGGCCATGTCACCAATGACGCCACCCCCCAGCGCCACCAGCAGGGTGTTGCGATCGTATTGGTTTTCAATCAGATGATCGTAAACAATTTGCGCGTCCTGCAGGGTTTTGTGGGTTTCCCCCTCCGGGATTTCCACGCATTCGATATTCATCCCTGCGCTTCGCAGCCCTTCGGTTACAATTTTTCCGTACAATTGGTTGATGACGGGGTTGGTAACTATCAGAGCCCGGTGGACGGATTTGAGATGAGAGCAATGATCGCCCAGGCGGGGAAGAAAGTTCCGGCCGATCAGGATATCGTAACTCCTGTCGGCCAGATCAATAGTCAGTTTCTTCATCGGTTGTTGAAAGACGCTTCACTCCGCACGATGGTGGGGGTCACGAAAATCAACAATTCAGAAATATCGTCCTGCTCGGCACGGTTTCTGAACAGATACCCGATGATCGGGATATCGGCAAAGAAGGGGACATTGGTGCGGTTTTCCGAGGATACTTTCTGGTAAAGGCCGCCCAGCACCGTGGTGGCGCCGTTGAACACCAGGACTTCGGTAAACGCTTCCTTGGTGGCAATCGTGGGAATTCCCAGAACGGTTCTCGCAAAGTCAGCTGTGTTCTGCTTGGCGGCGATTTTCATATAAATGTTCTCGTCCGCCGTAATATGGGGCGTGACTTTAAGTTCCAGATTCGCGTCCACAAACTGGACTTTGGTCCCTTCGTTGGCCGAGGAGGTCTGCACGGGGAACCGTTGACCGCTCTGGATTTTGGCTTCGGTATTATCCAGAGTGGTGACTTTGGGAGTCGCAATGGTTCGCGATTTCCCCTGGGCCTCCAGGGCTTCCAACTGAATATCCAATACATGATCTCCGCTCAAGGTCGAAAGCAAAACTCCGAATTGACCTGCCGGCTCGCTGGGGATACCCAAGTCTACAATAAATCCGGGATCGGTTCCAGTCGCTGGCGGATTCCGCCCATCCTGAACTCGGGTCAAGCGGCCTCCACCCGTCCTGATAATTGCGGGAAATCCGTCTGTGTTACCAAAATCAGTCCTTTGTGTAAATGCACCCCACTGGATTCCCAATTCCTGGGAAAAGTTGCGGGTGACCTCGACAATTTTAGACTCGATCATCACCTGCGGCGTTTTCACATCCAGGGTTTTGATGACGGAAATCATTTCAGTTATTTTTTCAGGGATATCCGTCAAGATCAGGGTATTGGTACGGGTGTCCGCGGTAATATTACCCCTCGGACTCTTCAACCCGTTGAGGTTGGCGATCATGTCCGCGATCACGGCATAATTGATCCGGATCATCTCCGTCACCAGGGGTTCGGCTACCTGTGCGGCCAGCAGGGTGGTTTTCGGCACAATGCGAATGATATTGCCTTCGCATATCCGGCCCAGGGCATTATTTTCCAGGATCAGTTCAAACGCCTTGTTCCAGGGAACATCGACCAAACGAATATTCACCGTACCAGAAACATCCGGAGACAGCACCAGGTTGAATCCGCTGACTTCCGAAACAATCCGGAAAATATTCTTAATATTGGCATTCTGGAAATCCATGGACAGCCGGTCTTTAACCCCACCTAACATCTTGTAGCAGCTGTCGTCCTTATCTTCTTCCACATCGTCGCCTCCATCCATGACAGCCTTCGGTGCGGTATCGGCCATGGCGGTTTGTTCGGCGGCAGGTTCCGCTTGTTCCTCCGGCGCCTGGGCTTCCTGCGCCGGCGGTTCGGTATCTTTCAGTCGGATGTCCATGACATAGGAACTCGGGCGCAGGATTTCATAGGAGGCGGCCTTGGT
>JAJFJE010000037.1 GCA_021774355.1 Alphaproteobacteria bacterium | reverse complement strand
GACAAGAAGATCAACGTGATCAAGGAAGTCCGCGCGATCACCGGACTTGGCCTGAAAGAAGCCAAGGACCTGGTTGAAGCAGCCCCCAAGGAAGTCAAGGGCGGCGTCTCCAAGGACGACGCCAAGAAGCTCCGGGAGCAGCTCGAGTCTGCCGGCGCCAAGGTCGACGTGAAGTAACCAGGCCCGTCCTGGTGGGCATGCGGGGCCGGCCTGAGGCCGACCCCGCAGCCGCCTGAAGCCCGGTCCCTGGCGCGGTTGCCCGCGACGGGAAGGGTTGCGAGATTGGTCCGCGGCAGCAAGAGGCTGCCGATGCCGCGGACAAGGTAAGGCAGCAGACCATTGACGAGTGTCGAGAGGTCCCATGGCGATTTCGTTCACCGGCCGCAAGCGGGTCCGCAAGAATTTCGGGCGTATTCCCGAAGTCTCGACCATGCCCAATCTGATCGAGGTGCAGAAGAGCTCCTACGATCAATTCCTGCAGATGGACGTGGTCTCGGAAACGCGCCCGGATACCGGCCTGCAAGGCGTGTTCCGATCGGTTTTCCCGATCAAGGATTTTTCCGAGAATGCCAGCCTCGAATTCCTGAAATATGAGTTCGAGCATCCCAAATACGACACGGACGAGTGCCAGCAGCGGGGCATGACCTATGCCGCGCCGCTCAAGGTTTCGCTGCGCCTGATCGTGTTCGAGGCCGACGAGGATACCGGCGCCAAATCGGTCCACGATATCAAGGAGCAGGACGTCTACATGGGCGACATGCCCTTGATGACCCAGAACGGCACCTTCATCGTCAATGGCACCGAGCGGGTCATCGTCAGCCAGATGCATCGCAGCCCGGGTGTGTTCTTCGACCATGACAAGGGCAAGACCCATTCCAGCGGCAAATATCTGTTTGCCGCCCGGGTCATCCCCTATCGCGGCTCGTGGCTCGATTTCGAGTTCGATGCCAAGGATATCGTCCATGTCCGTATCGACCGGCGGCGCAAGCTGCCGGTCTCGACCCTGCTGTTTGCCCTGGGCATGACGGCCGAGGAGATCCTGCATCATTTCTACAAAACCCTGGTCTTCCGCCGGCACACCGGCAAGAAGGGGCCGTCGGGGCAGTGGCGCACGGCCTTCGACCCGGACCGGGTGCGCGGCCTCAAGCCGGCCAACGACCTGATCAACGCCAGGACCGGCAAGGTTGCCGTTCCGGCGGGGACCAAGGTCACGCCCCGGCTTGCCCGCAAGCTGAAGGAAGAAGGGCTCGAGGAACTTTTCGTGCCGTCGTCGGACCTGGTCGGCCGCTATGCCGCCAACGACATGATCAACGAGGAGACCGGCGAGATCCTGATCGAAGCCGGCGAGGAACTGTCCGAAGCCAGCGTCAAGCTGCTGGAGGATACCGGCATCGAAGTGTTCGAGGCGCTGGATATCGACCATGTCACGGTCGGCGCCTATGTCCGCAACACGATGATGGCGGACAAGAACCAGTCCTTCGAGCAGGCCCTGATCGAAATCTACCGGGTCATGCGCCCGGGCGAGCCGCCCACGCTCGATACCGCCCAGGCCCTGTTCAACGGCCTGTTCTTCGACGGCGAACGTTACGATCTGTCGGCGGTCGGTCGGGTCAAGATGAACTCGCGGCTCAACCTCGAGACGGCGGACACCCAGCGCACCCTGCGCAAGGAGGATATCCTTGCGGTGATCAAGACCCTGGTCGAGCTCAAGGACGGGCGGGGCGAGATCGACGACATCGACCATCTGGGCAATCGCCGGGTGCGTTCGGTCGGCGAACTGATGGAAAATCAGTACCGCATCGGGCTCTTGCGCATGGAGCGGGCGATCCGCGAGCGCATGTCCTCGGTCGAAATCGAGACCGTGATGCCGCACGACCTGATCAACGCCAAGCCGGCGGCGGCGGCGGTGCGCGAGTTCTTCGGCTCGTCCCAGCTCAGCCAGTTCATGGATCAGACCAATCCGCTGTCGGAGATCACCCACAAGCGCCGTCTCTCGGCGCTTGGCCCGGGCGGCCTGACCCGCGAGCGGGCGGGTTTTGAGGTGCGCGACGTGCACCCGACCCATTACGGCCGGATCTGCCCCATCGAGACGCCGGAGGGGCCGAATATCGGCCTGATCAACTCGCTGGCGACCTATGCCCGGGTGAACCAGTACGGCTTCATCGAGACGCCCTATCGCAAGCTGATCGACGGCAAGGTCAGCGACCAGGTGGTCTATCTCTCGGCCATGGAAGAGGGCAAGTACACCATCGCCCAGGCCAATGCCGAACTGGACGCCGAAGGCCGCTTCACGGCCGATCTGGTGTCCTGCCGCAAGGCGGGCGACTTCGTCATGACCGTCCCCTCGACGATCAACTACATGGACGTCTCGCCCCGGCAGCTGGTCTCGGTCGCCGCCGCGCTCATTCCGTTCCTTGAGAATGACGATGCCAACCGCGCCCTGATGGGCTCGAACATGCAGCGCCAGGCGGTTCCCCTGATCCGCGCCGAGGCGCCGCTGGTCGGGACCGGCATGGAAGAGGTGGTCGCCCGGGATTCGGGCGTCGCCATCATCGCCAAGCGGACCGGCGTCGTCGACCAGATCGACGGGACCCGGATCGTCGTGCGGGCGACGGAAGAGACCGACCCGGCGGCGCCCGGCGTCGACATCTACCGCCTGTTCAAGTTCCAGCGCTCCAACCAGAACACCTGCATCACCCAGCGCCCGCTGGTCAAGGTGGGCAACCGGGTGCATGCCGGCGACATCATCGCCGACGGGCCCTCGACCGAACTGGGCGAACTGGCGCTCGGCCGCAACGTGCTGGTCGCCTTCATGCCCTGGAACGGCTACAACTTCGAGGATTCGATCCTGATCTCCGAACGGATCGTGTCGGACGACGTGTTCACCTCGATCCATATCGAAGAGTTCGAGGTGATGGCCCGCGACACCAAGCTGGGGCCGGAGGAAATCACCCGCGACATCCCGAATATCGGCGAGGAAGGCCTGCGCAACCTCGACGAGGCGGGCATCGTCTATATCGGCGCCGAGGTCAAGCCGGGCGACATTCTGGTCGGCAAAGTGACGCCCAAGGGCGAAAGCCCGATGACCCCGGAAGAGAAGCTGCTGCGGGCGATCTTCGGCGAGAAGGCCTCGGATGTGCGCGACACCTCCCTGCGTCTGCCGCCGGGTGTCGCCGGCACGGTGGTCGAAGTCCGGGTGTTCAATCGTCACGGCGTCGAGAAGGACGAGCGCGCTCTGGCCATCGAACGGGACCAGATCGAGCGTCTGGCCAAGGACCGGGACGACGAGTTGGCGATCCTGGAACGCAACGTCTATGGCCGTCTGCGCGACCTGTTGGCCGGCAAGACCGTGGCCTCGGGCCCCAAGGGCCTGCGTGCCGGCATGGTCATCGACACCACCAACCTGGCGGAACTGACCAAGGGCCAATGGTGGCAGGTGACGCCCAAGGGCGAAGAGCAGACGGTCGCCGACATCCAGTCGCTGAAGCATCATTTCGACGATGCCAAGGACCGGCTGCAGAAGCGCTTCGAGGACAAGGTCGAAAAGCTGCAGCGCGGCGACGAACTGCAGCCCGGCGTCATGAAGATGGTCAAGGTGTTCGTCGCGGTGAAGCGCAAGCTGCAGCCGGGCGACAAAATGGCCGGCCGCCATGGCAACAAGGGCGTCATCAGCCGGATCATGCCGGTCGAGGACATGCCCTATCTCGAAGACGGCACCCCGGTCGATATCGTGCTCAATCCGCTGGGCGTGCCCAGCCGCATGAATGTCGGGCAGATCCTGGAAACCCATCTCGGCTGGGCGTCCGCCGGCCTGGGCCGACAGATCGGCGCGGTGGTCGACAAGGTCCGCCGCGGCGAGTCGATCAAGCTGCTGCGCGACCAGCTGGCAACGGTCTATGCCGAGGGCGAGTACCAGGAGAAGATCGCCCCGCTTAACGATGACGAGTTGCTGGAACTGGGCGGCAATCTGAGGCGCGGCGTGCCCATGGCGACGCCGGTATTCGACGGCGCCACCGAGGTCGATATCGAGAAGGAACTGGAACGGGCCGGGCTCGACCGCTCGGGCCAGGTCACCCTGGTCGACGGCCGGACCGGCGAGACCTTCGACCGCAAGGTCACGGTCGGTTACATCTACATGCTGAAGCTGCACCATCTGGTGGACGACAAGATCCACGCCCGCTCGATCGGCCCCTACAGCCTGGTCACCCAGCAGCCGCTGGGCGGCAAGGCCCAGTTCGGCGGTCAGCGCTTCGGCGAAATGGAGGTGTGGGCATTGCAGGCCTATGGTGCCGCCTACACCCTGCAGGAGATGTTGACCGTCAAGTCGGACGACGTCGCCGGCCGCACCAAGATTTACGAGTCGATCGTCCGCGGCGAGGACAATTTCGAGGCCGGCATTCCGGAATCGTTCAACGTCCTCGTCATGGAAATGCGCTCGCTGGGCCTCAACGTCGAAATGGGAGCGAAGGGCGCGCTTTAGGGCGCGCCCTCGTCGACGTCGTTGGTGACCTGTGTGATTTCGGCAACCAAAGCAGGGGCGGCTTCCGCCTCTGAAGGGAGCGAATAAGATGAACCAAGAGGTCCTGTCCCTCTTCGGCCGCGAGCCGGGCACCCAGGCTTTCGATCAGATCAAGATCTCGATCGCCAGCCCGGAAAAGATCAAGGCGTGGAGCCACGGTGAGATCAAGAAGCCGGAAACCATCAACTACCGCACCTTCAAGCCGGAGCGGGATGGCCTGTTCTGCGCCAAGATCTTCGGTCCGATCAAGGACTACGAGTGCCTGTGCGGCAAGTACAAGCGCATGAAGTATCGCGGCATCACCTGCGAGAAATGCGGCGTCGAGGTCACCTTGTCGAAGGTGCGGCGCGAGCGCATGGGCCATATCGAGCTGGCCTCGCCGGTCGCCCATATCTGGTTCCTGAAGTCGCTGCCCAGCCGCATCGGCCTGCTGCTGGACATGACCCTGAAGGACCTGGAGCGGATCCTCTACTTCGAGAACTATGTGGTCATGGAGCCGGGGTTGACGCCCCTGAAGCGCTACCAGTTGCTCTCCGAGGACGACCATTTCAACGCCCAGGACGAGTATGGCGAGGACAGCTTCGAATCGGGCATCGGCGCCGAGGCGATCCGCAAGCTCCTGGAGAAACTCGACCTGTCCGGCGAGCGGGACGACCTGCGCAAGGAACTGGCCGAGACCACCTCGGAAGCCAAGCCCAAGAAGATCGTCAAGCGTCTTAAGCTGATCGAGAGCTTCATCGAATCCGGCAACCGCCCGGAATGGATGATCCTGACCGTGGTGCCGGTGATCCCGCCCGAACTGCGCCCCCTGGTACCGCTGGATGGCGGCCGCTTCGCGACCTCGGACCTGAATGATCTCTATCGCCGGGTGATCAACCGCAACAACCGGCTGAAGCGGCTGATCGAGCTGCGGGCGCCGGATATCATCGTGCGCAACGAAAAGCGCATGCTGCAGGAGGCGGTCGACGCCCTGTTCGACAATGGCCGGCGCGGCCGGGTCATCACCGGCGCCAACAAGCGGCCGCTGAAGTCGATCTCCGACATGCTGAAAGGCAAGCAGGGTCGCTTCCGCCAGAACCTGCTGGGCAAGCGCGTCGACTATTCCGGCCGGTCGGTCATCGTGGTCGGGCCGGAGCTGAAACTCCATCAGTGCGGCCTGCCCAAGAAGATGGCGCTCGAGCTGTTCAAGCCCTTCATCTATGCCAAGCTGGACCTCAAGGGCATCGCCACCACGATCAAGATGGCGAAGAAGATGGTCGAGAAGGAACGGCCGGAAGTCTGGGACATCCTGGAAGAGGTGATCCGCGAGCACCCGGTGATGCTGAACCGGGCGCCGACGCTGCACCGGCTGGGCATCCAGGCGTTCGAGCCGGTGCTGATCGAGGGCAAGGCGATCCAGTTGCATCCGCTGGTCTGCGCGGCCTTCAACGCCGATTTCGACGGTGACCAGATGGCGGTCCATGTGCCGCTCAGCCTGGAAGCGCAGCTCGAGGCCCGCGTGCTCATGATGTCGACCAACAACATCCTGAGCCCGGCCAATGGCAAGCCGATCATCGTGCCGTCTCAGGATATCGTTCTGGGCATCTACTATGTGACCCTGGAACTGCCGGGCGAGCCCGGCGAAGGCTCGGCCTTCGGCGATCTGAACGAGATCCAGCATGGCCTGGATTCGGGTGCCATCACCCTGCACAGCCGGATCAGGGCCAGGCTGAACACGGTCGACAGCGACGGCAATGACGTGACCATCCGGGTCAATACGACCGCCGGGCGGATGCTGCTGGCCGAGATTCTGCCGAAGAACAAGAACGTGCCGTTCTCGCTGATCAACCGGCTGCTGACCAAAAAGGAGATCAGCCAGGTCATCGACGTGGTCTATCGCCATTGCGGCCAGAAGGAGACGGTGATTTTCGCCGACCGGCTGATGGCTCTGGGCTTCCGCCGCGCCTGCCGCGCCGGCATTTCGTTCGGCAAGGACGACATGATGGTGCCCAAGGCCAAGGAAGCGCTGGTCGACGAGACCCGCAACCTGGTCAAGGAATATGAGCAGCAGTACCAGGACGGCCTGATCACCGAGCTTGAGAAATACAACAAGGTGATCGACGCCTGGGGCCGCTGCACCGACCGGGTTGCCGACGAGATGATGAAGGAAATCTCGGCCACCGTGATCGACACGACCACCGGCCGGGTCAAGCCGATCAACTCCATCTATATGATGGCCCATTCGGGTGCCCGCGGTTCGCCGGCGCAGATGAAGCAGTTGGCCGGGATGCGCGGGCTGATGACCAAGCCCTCGGGCGAGATCATCGAGACCCCGATCATCTCGAACTTCAAGGAAGGCCTGACCGTGCTCGAGTATTTCAACTCGACCCACGGCGCCCGCAAGGGCCTGGCCGATACCGCCCTGAAGACCGCCAATTCCGGCTACCTGACCCGCCGCCTGGTCGACGTCGCCCAGGACTGCATCATTGTCGAGGACGATTGCGGCACCTCCAACGGCCTGACCGTGTCGGAAGTGGTCGAAGGCGGCGATGTGGTCGAGCCCCTGGCCGACCGCATCCTGGGCCGTACCGCCTCGATCGACGTGCTTGATCCGGCAACCGGCGCGGTGGTCGCCCCGGCCGGCGAGATGATCGAGGAAGATGATGTCGAGCGGGTCACCGCGGCGGGCGTGCAGACCATCCTGATCCGCTCGGTGCTGACCTGCCAGTCGGAAGGCGGCGTCTGCGCCCGCTGCTACGGGCGCGATCTCGCCCGCGGCACCCCGGTCAATGCCGGCGAGGCGGTCGGCGTCATCGCCGCCCAGTCGATCGGCGAGCCCGGCACCCAGTTGACCATGCGCACCTTCCACATCGGCGGTGCCGCCCAGTTCTCGGAGCGTAACAGCATCGAGGCGACGATCGACGGCACGACCAAGATCAATAATCGCCAGGTCGTCACCGACAGCTCACGGCGGCTGATCGTGATGAGCCGCAATTGCGAGATGATCCTGATCGACGCCAATGGCCGCGAGCGGGCCCGCCACCGGGTGCCCTATGGTGCCCGGCTGTTCTTCGATGACGGCCAGCAGGTCACCAAGGGCGCCAAGCTGGTGGAATGGGATCCCCGGACCCTGCCGATCATCTCCGAGCGCGAAGGCTTCGCCAGCTATGTCGACCTGGTCGAAGGCGTCTCGATGCGCGAGGTGATGGACGAGGCAACCGGTATTGCCAGCAAGGAAGTGGTCGACTGGCGCGGCCAGCCCAAGGCCGCCGATCTGCGCCCGCGCATCACCCTGCGCGACGACAAGGGCAATGTGGTCATGCAGCCCAACGGGCTGGAAGCTCGCTACTTCCTCCCCGTTGGCGCGATCCTGTCGGTCGAAGACGGCTCCAAGATCAACGGCGGCGATGTCGTTGCGCGAATTCCGCTGGAATCGGCCAAGACCCGCGACATCACCGGCGGTCTGCCGCGGGTGGCGGAGCTGTTCGAGGCCCGGCGACCCAAGGACCATGCGATCATCGCCGATCGCGCGGGCCGGGTGGAGTTCGGCAAGGACTACAAGAACAAGCGCCGGGTCATCCTGCAGCCACTGGATGGTGACGACAGCGAAGCGCTGGAATATCTGATCCCCAAGGGCAAGAACATTACGGTGCAGGAGGGCGACATCGTCCAGAAGGGCGACTTCCTGCTCGATGGCCATCCGGCACCCCACGACATTCTGAAGGTCATGGGGGTCGAGGCGCTGGCCCGTTATCTTGTCAACGAGATCCAGGACGTCTATCGGTTGCAGGGCGTGAAGATCAACGACAAGCACATCGAGGTGATCGTTCGCCAGATGTTGCAGAAGGTCGAGATCGAGGACGCCGGCGCGACCACGTTCCTGCAGGGCGAACAGGTCGACCGGGACGAGTTCGACGAGGAGAATGCCCGGACGGTGGCCTTGGGCCTGCGTCCGGCGACCGCCAGCGCGGTGCTCCAGGGCATCACCAAGGCCTCCTTGCAGACCCGCTCGTTCATTTCGGCGGCATCGTTCCAGGAGACCACGCGGGTGCTGACCGAGGCGGCCACTGCCGGCAAGGTCGACGCCCTGGTCGGCCTGAAAGAGAATGTCATCGTCGGC
>JAJFJE010000360.1 GCA_021774355.1 Alphaproteobacteria bacterium | reverse complement strand
CCGCTGACGCCGTTGCCGCCATCCGACAGCGTCTGGCCGGAGTTTTGGCCTTCGATCGTATCCGTGCCGACGGTGTTATCCGGTGCGATCGGTCGATCAGGTCGGCTGGGACGGCGACGCGGTCGAGGCGCAGGCCTTTGCCTACATGGCGGTGCGCTCAAGGCGCGGGTTGCCGTTGACCTTCCCCGGCACGACTGGGGTTTCACGCCCGACGCCCGGTGGCCGGTTCGCGGCGGCTCCCAGACCGCCGCTCGGCTATCAGGCCAGTTCGGCCAGCCGTTCGTCCAGGTAGCTGTCGACCAGGCCCATCATCTCGTCCATGTGCTTACCGAAGAAATGATCGGCCTCGACGATCGTCTTGTAGGTGATGGTGATCCCGCGCTGCAGGTTCAGCTTATCGACCAGCTTGTCGACATCGGCCTTCGGCACGATGTCGTCGCGCCCGCCATGCACGATAATGCCCGAGGCCGGGCAGGGGGCGAGGAAGGTGAAGTCGTACATGTTGGCCGGCGGCGCGATCGAGATGAAGCCGCTGATTTCCGGACGGCGCATCAGAAGCTGCATGCTGATCCAGGCGCCGAAGGAAAATCCGCCGACCCAGCAGTTGCGCGCGTTCGGGTTCTGGGTCTGCAGCCAGTCCAGTGCCGATGCGGCGTCAGACAGCTCGCCCTCGCCGCGGGCGAATGAGCCCTGGCTGCGGCCTACGCCGCGAAAGTTGAAGCGCAGGGTGGAATAGCCGCGACCGACGAAGCTCTGGTACAGGGCATAGACCACCTTGTTGTGCATCGTGCCGCCATGCTGCGGATGCGGATGCAGCAACAGGGCGATCGGGGCGTTCGGTTCTTTGCTGCGATGGTAGCGACCTTCGAGCCGGCCTTCCGGACCATTGAAAATAACGTCGGGCATATCCGCTTACTTTCCTTACCTTGGCCTTGGATCGCTTGGGCCACCTGTGGAAGACCGCTGACCGCATTGTGCGGTTTGGGCGACCCATTGTTGATCCCCTGCGTGGAGACCTTATATGGTGCCTATCAAGCGGCGTGTCCTACTCGATTTCGCAACCGAAATGCAAGCATGCCGCACAGACCAGGGCCGAAAGGGGCCTTAGATGTTCCGGCGATTGCGCGAAGATATCGAGGCTATCCGCAACCGTGACCCGGCGGCGCGGTCAACGGCTTCGATCCTATTCTGCTACCCCAGCCTGCATGCGATCATGTTTCATCGTCTTGCGCGGTGGTTGTGGCGGGCACGCCTGTATTTCCTGGGCCGGTACGTTTCCGCGCTCGGACGCTGGTTCACCGGAATCGAGATTCATCCCGGCGCTACGATCGGGCGCGATGTCTTCATCGACCACGGCATGGGCGTGGTAATCGGCGAGACCGCGGAGGTTGGCGATGGCGTGACCTTGTATCACGGCGTCACGCTTGGCGGTGTGGCGCCCTCGGTCGATTCTGACAGCCAGCGCAACATGAAACGGCATCCGACGCTCGAGGCCGGCGTCATCGTCGGGGCCGGCGCCCAGATCCTGGGGCCGCTCACCGTCGGCGCCAATGCCCGGATCGGCGCCAACGCTGTCGTGACCAAGGATGTGCCGGCCGGGGCGACGATGGTCGGCATTCCGGCCCGCCAAGTCGTCCGCGAAAAGGCATGTAAAGACACATTCGCGCCTTATGGCACGCCGCTGGGCGACCTGCCAGACCCGGCAGCCCGGGCGGTCCAGGGCCTGATCGACCAGGTCACCGCCTTATCGGCGCGGGTGCAGGAACTGGAAAAGGCGGATGCTGAGCGCTCGCCCGAGACAGCCATTGCCGGCGGAACCGCGATCGAGGACGGCGAACACACCACCACCCCGCCCCGTTGCTGATCCGTTTCGGCATGTCGCTCGCCGCACCCGATGCCCGCTGAACATATCTATCTGGACTACAGCGCCTCGGCGCCGTTGCGGCCTGAGGCGGGTGCTGCCATGACCGCGGCCTGGGCCGAGCCGGGCAACGCTTCGTCGGTGCACTGGCATGGCCGACGGATGCATGGGCACCTGGAACAGGCGCGTGAGACGATTGCAACGGCGCTGAATGCCACGGCCTCGGGGCTGGTCTTTACCGCTGGCGGGACAGAAGCCAACAACCTGGCGCTCTCGCTCGGCGCTGAGCGGCCGCTGATCGTGTCCGCAATCGAGCATGATTCGGTCTTGAAGACGGCCCGGACGCGCGATGCCTGCGAGATCCCGGCAACGGCCGAAGGTTATGTCGATCTCGCAGCACTTGATCGCGCGCTGGACGGCGCCGCGGCCGGTGCGCTGGTTTCCCTGATGCTGGTCAACAACGAGACCGGCGTAATCCAGCCTATAGCCGAAGCCGCCGCGCTCTGCCGGCGGCATGGGGTATTGTTGCATTGCGACGGTGTGCAGGCGCTGGGCCGGACCGCGATCGACATGCAGGCGCTGGATGTCGACATGCTATCGGTTTCAGCCCACAAGATTGGCGGTCCGCAAGGTGTTGGCGCCTTGCTGCTACGCGGCGGCATTGCGCCGCCGGCCATGGTGATTGGCGGCGGGCAGGAACGCGGGCGGCGGGCCGGCACCCAGAATGTGCCTGGCGTTCTGGGCTTCGCCGCTGCCCTTGAGGCTACTGTCGGCGATGGCAGGACTGCCGAACTGGCGGGCTGGCGCGACCTCATGGAGCGCCGGTTGCTGGATGGATGCGATGGGGTGCAGGTGATCGGCGCCGGGTCTGCGCGGGTCGCGGGTGTAAGCTGCCTGGCCTCGCCTGGCTTGGCGGCGGAGACCCAGGTGATGATGCTGGACTTAGCTGGAATTTCGGTGAGCGCGGGTTCGGCCTGTTCCTCCGGCAAGGTGACGGCAAGCCATGTGCTGAATGCCATGGGCCTGGCCCGGGATATCGCGGGCTGTGCGATCCGGGTCAGCGGCGGATGGGCAAGCCGTGCGGCAGATTTCGAACGCTTTGCCGAGGCCTATCTGGCCATGATCGGGCGGGCGCGGCGGGCCGCATGACTTGACAGCAAGGCGGGCGCTCTCCCATACAGCGCGTTCCTGATACTCCACGCCGCGGGCACCCCGGCATCCCATAAGACGACCGGAGCACTGACGATGCCCAAAATGACGTTCATCCTGCAGGACGGCACTCCGAAGGAGGTTGACGCGCCTCTTGGGCTGTCCGTGCTGGAGATAGCGCATCGGCATGGGGTTGATATCGAGGGCGCCTGTGAGGGCTCGCTCGCCTGTTCAACGTGCCACGTGATTGT
>JAJFJE010000359.1 GCA_021774355.1 Alphaproteobacteria bacterium | reverse complement strand
CGGCCTTCATCGACAGGCGGATCTTGCCGCGTTCGTCGATGCCCAGCACCTTGACCTTCACCGCCTGGCCCTCTTCGACCACGTCGGTGACCTTGGCCACCCGGCGCGGCGCCAGTTCGGAGATATGGACCAGACCGTCCTTGGCCCCGACAAAATTCACGAAGGCGCCGAAATCGACCACCTTCACAACCTTGCCGTCATAGACCTTGCCGATTTCGGCCTCGGCAACGATGCCCTTGATCCATTTGATCGCGGCTTCGATCGCCCCGCCGTCGGATGCCGCCACCTTGATCGTGCCGTCATCGCCGATATCGATCTTGGCGCCGGTCTTCTCCACGATCTCGCGCACCACCTTGCCGCCGGTGCCGATCACTTCGCGGATCTTCTCCTTGGGCACGGTGATGGTCTCGATGCGCGGGGCATACTGGTTGATCTGGCCGCGGCTGTCGGTCAGGGCCTTGGCCATTTCGCCCAGAATATGCACCCGGCCGCCCTTGGCCTGGTCCAGCGCCACCTTCATGATCTCTTCGGTGATGCCGGTGATCTTGATGTCCATCTGCAGCGAGGTGATGCCGGTCTCGGTCCCGGCCACCTTGAAGTCCATGTCGCCCAGATGGTCCTCGTCGCCCAGGATGTCGGAGAGCACGGCAAAGCGCGCGTCCTCCTTGATCAGGCCCATGGCGATGCCGGCGCAGGGCGTGGACAGGGGCACGCCCGCATCCATCAGCGACAGCGAACCGCCGCACACCGAAGCCATCGAGGACGAACCGTTCGACTCGGTGATCTCCGAAACCACCCGGACGGTATAGGGGAAGGCGTCCTTTTCCGGCATCAGCGGGTGAATTGCCCGCCAGGCCAGCTTGCCGTGGCCGATCTCGCGCCGGCCGGTAAAGCCCATGCGGCCCGCCTCGCCCACCGAATAGGGCGGGAAGTTATAGTGCAGCATGAAGTGCTCGTAATAACTGCCGTCCAGCGCGTCGATCATCTGCTCGTCGTCGCCGGTGCCCAGGGTGGTCACCACCAGGGCCTGGGTCTCGCCCCGGGTGAACAGCGCCGAGCCGTGGGCCCGGGGCAGCACGCCGACTTCGGCGACGATCGGGCGGACCGTCTTCAGGTCGCGGCCGTCGATGCGCAGGCCGGTGTCCAGGATGCCGTTGCGCACGATCTCGGATTCCAGGGCCTTGAACTGTTCGGCGATCCGGGCCGGGTCGAAGCCTGCCTCGGACAGGGTCGCGATGGCCTGCTTCTTGGCCGCGCCGACCTTCTCGTAGCGGACCTGCTTCACCCGTTCGCCATAGGCGGCGCGAAGATCGCTCTCGGCGACCGCCTTGAGCTGTTCCACCAGGGCCGTCTCGTCGACCGCCGCCGGCAGATCCCAGGGATCCTTGGCGGCCTGCTCGGCCAGTTCGATGATGGCATTGATGACCGGCTGCATGCCCTGGTGGCCGAACATGACGGCCCCCAGCATGATCTCTTCCGACAGCTCCTTGGCCTCGGACTCGACCATCAGCACGGCATCGGCGGTGCCGGCGACGACCAGGTCGAGCTTGCTCGACGCCATTTGGTCGATGGTCGGATTGAGCACATATTCGCCGTCGATATAGCCGACCCGGGCGCCGCCGATCGGGCCCAAGAAGGGGATGCCCGAAATGGTCAGGGCGGCGCTCGCGCCGATCATCGCCACGATGTCGGGATCATTCTCGAGATCGTGGCACAGCACGGTCGCGATGACCTGGGTCTCGTTGCGGAAGCCCTTGACGAAGAGCGGGCGGATCGGCCGGTCGATCAGGCGGGAGACCAGGGTCTCCTTCTCGGACGGGCGCGCCTCGCGCTTGAAAAAGCCGCCGGGAATCTTGCCGGCGGCGTAGGTCTTTTCCTGGTAGTTGACGGTCAGGGGGAAGAAGTCGACCCCCGGCTTGACCGATTTATTGGCAACCGCGGTGCACAGCACCGTGGTGTCGCCATATTGGACCAGCACGGCACCATCGGCCTGGCGGGCCATGCGGCCGGTTTCCAGAACCAGCGTGCGTCCGCCCCAGGTGAGTTCCTTGCGGTGGATGTTGAACATGGGTTTCTTCCTATCCTACGAACATCGGGCGGCCCTTCCGCCCGCTGCCGGCAACGGCCCTGCCGTTGCCTCCTGCGAAGCGCCGGGGTCTTATCCCCGGCGGCGCGGCGCCGTCGCCGCATAATCCGCCCCGGCATTTCGCCCGGCGGGCCGTCCAGATCCTAACGCGGTCTCCGGAAGCACGAACGGGCCTGGCAGGACATCCTGCCAGGCCCGCGATCCGTTGCGCGGAGCGGGGACAGGTCCTGCTCCGGCGCGACATTCACTTGCGCAGGCCAAGCCTGCCGATCAGGGTCTCGTAGCGCGACACGTCCTTCTTCTTGACATAGTCAAGCAGGCGCCGCCGCTGGCTGACCATCATCAGGAGGCCGCGGCGCGAATGGTTGTCTTTCTTGTGGGACTTGAAGTGCTCGGTCAGGTTGACGATCCGTTCCGTCAGGATCGCAACCTGCACCTCGGGCGAACCGGTGTCGCCTGCCTTGATACCATAATCCGCGACCAGCTGGGTCTTGCGTTCGGCCGTAATCGACATCGGGCATCCTTTCAAAAGAGGTTGAAAACACGCACCGGGCGGATCAGCGGGCCGTCATAACGCCCCAACGCGACAAGGCCCTGCGGGGCCATCAGGCGCACCGCGGAACCGTCGTGCCAATCGCCGGTACCCGGCAGAGCGTGGAGGGCGCGCCCCTGCTTCAGGGCCAGGGCCTCCGCTTCCGTCACGGCTCGCGCCGGGATGTCGTCCAGCGCAGTCTCGACGGGAAGCAACACTCCGTCAGGCGGCGGACTATGCCGCAACACATCCGCTAATTCCACCATTTTCGTGACCCGGTCCAAGGCAACGGCCTGTTCCTCGGTGAACGGGCCGACCCGGGTCCGGCGCAGCGCCGCCAGATGGCCGACCGTACCCAGGGTCAGGGCAAGATCGCGGCCTAGCGCCCGGACATAGGTCCCCTTGCCACAGATCACCTCGAACACGGCGTGGTCGGCGTCCGGCCGTTCGACCAGGCGCAGGGCCTCGATCGTCACCGTCCGGGCGGCCAGATCGACCGCCTGACCGGCGCGGGCCAGGTCATAGGCCCGGGCGCCGGCGACCTTCAGGGCGGAAAAAGCGGGCGGAACCTGGGCGATATCGCCGACAAAGCCGGCCAAGGCCGCGGTGATGGCCGTGTCGTCCGGGCGTGCCGGCGACTGGGCGACCGCCGTGCCTTCGCCGTCCAGGGTGGTGGTCTCGATGCCGAAGCGCAGGGTGAAGCGATAGGTCTTGGTGGCGTCGACAATGTGGGGCAGGGCTTTGGTCGCCTCGCCAAAGGCCAGGGGCAGAATGCCGGTCGCCAGGGGGTCGAGGGTGCCGCCATGGCCGCCCTTGGCCGCGCCCAGGACCCAGCGGACCTTTCCGAGCGCCGGGGTCGACCCGAGGCCCAGGGGCTTGTCGAGGATCACCCAGCCATTGACCGGTCCTTTGCGGCGGCGGCTCTGGCTCATCGGCGGGTCATCCCCGGGCGGGATGCCGTGACATGCCGGAGCCGCCATAGCGAGGCCGCCCCGGTCATCCAGGTCGACGGCGCCGGTTACTCGTCATCGTCGGCGAAGCCGGGATCGAGATCATGGCGCACCTGCGGGCTGTCGAGCAGGCTGCGGATGCGATCCGCCTCGTCGAACGAGGTATCCGCAACGAAGCTGAGGCGCGGCGCGAAGCGCAATTCGACGTCGTGGCTGACCTGGCCGCGCAGAAAGGCGGCGGCGCGGTTGAGCGCCGCCACCACCACCGGCGTGTCGTGGCCCGCCAGCGGCAGGACGAACACCGTGGCGCTCTTCAGATCGGGGCTGAGCCGAACCTCCGAGACCGTGATCGCCACCCCCGCGAGCTGGGGATCGTGGACGACGTCCCGCCGCAGCAGGTCCGACAGGGTATGCCGGATCAACTCGCCGACCCGCAGCTGACGTTGGCCGGGCGGGCGCCCGGCCCGATGGTCGTCGCCGCGTCCGGCCGGTGGACGGCCCTTGGCCATGGCTACTCCCGCTGGTTCAGAGCGTCCGCGCGATATGCTCGACATCGAAGCACTCGATCACGTCACGGACCTGCAGGTCGTGGTAGTTCTCGAAGGCCATGCCGCACTCGGTCCCGGCGCGGACCTCCTTCACTTCGTCCTTGAAGCGCTTGAGGGTCGACAGGGTGCCTTCGTGGATCACCACATTGTCGCGGATCAGGCGGACCTTGGCGCCGCGGCGGACCACGCCGTCGGTCACCAGGCAGCCGGCCACCTTGCCCACCTTGGTGATGTTGAAGACCTCGCGGATCTCGGCATTGCCCAGGAAGGTTTCCTTCAGGGTCGGCGACAGCAGCCCGGCCAGGGCCTTGCGGACGTCGTCGACCAGGTCGTAGATCACCGAATAGTAGCGGATCTCCACGCCTTCCTGCTCGGCCATCTCCCGGGCCTGCTTGTTGGCCCGGACGTTGAACGCGATGATCGGTGCCGTGGAGGCGCGGGCCAGGGTGACATCCGATTCGGTGACCCCGCCGACCGCGTCGTGGACCACACGTACGGCAACCTCGTCGGTTCCCATCTTGGTCAGCGAGCCGAGGATCGCCTCGACCGAGCCCTGGACATCGCCCTTGACGACCATGGGCAATTCCTTGACCTCGCCGTCCTTGATCTTCGAGAACATCTGTTCGAGCGAGGCACGCACCACGCCGACGCTGCGCTGGTCCTTGGCCCGGCGCTGACGGAAGGCGGTGACCTCGCGGGCGCGGGCTTCGCTTTCGACGGCCTGGAACTCGTCGCCAGCCGCCGGCGTGCCCGACAGGCCGAGGACCTCGACTGGAACGGACGGCTCGGCGAACTCGCGGTTCTGGCCGTGGTCGTCGACCAGGGCGCGCACCTTGCCCCATTCGGCGCCGGCCACGAAGATATCGCCGACCCTGAGGGTGCCGCGCTGGACCAGCACGGTCGCCACCGGGCCGCGGCCGCGGTCGAGCTTGGCCTCGATCACGACGCCTGCGGCCATGCGGTTCGGATTGGCCTTCAGCTCCAGGATTTCGGCCTGCAGCAGGATTGCCTCTTCCAGCTTGGCAAGGCCGGTGCCCTTCTTGGCCGAGACGTCGATGGCCTGGACGTCGCCGCCCAGGTCCTCGACCACGATATCGTGCTGCAGCAGTTCCTGGCGAACCCGGCCGGGATC
>JAJFJE010000358.1 GCA_021774355.1 Alphaproteobacteria bacterium | reverse complement strand
CAGCCGGCACAAATTCCGTGTTGCCACCCATGACGAGAGCCTGACCAATCTGCGGGCGATCTACAGCCTGATCCGCAAGCACAAGCCGGAGACCCCGGTGGTCTTCACCCTGTCGCCGATCCCCCTGGCGGCGACCTTCCGGGATGTCTCGTGCATCACCGCGAATGCCGTCTCCAAGGCGATCCTGCGTAGCGCGCTCGATCAGCTGTACCGCGAGAGCAAGCCCGAGGATCCGAAGCTATTCTATTTTCCGTCCTACGAAATTGTGCTCAACGCGTTCAAGAACCAATTCGGTTCCGACGGGCGCCACGCTCATCCCCACGTGCTGAACCTCAATATGAGGGCGTTCGAACGATATTTCTGCAAGACCGGTTTGACCGATACCGACATCGAGAACACCTTTGCCGAGGCGCTCGCCCTCGACCGCGAGCTTGGCGGCGAGGATCGCAGCCTTGCGCTGAAGCGGATCCGCGGCGAGAAGATGAGCAAGGTGCGGGTCGCGTCCAGGAGCGTGGAGGAGGTCGCCCGGCAGGAAGCCCGTGCGGCCAAGCTCAAGGCGCTGGGGCGCGAGGTCAAGGATGACGGCCTGACGCCGGAACAGCGGGCCGTCGATAAGGCCGAACGGCGGACGAAGATTTTGTCCGAACGGCGCGAGGAACGGCGCCTGAAGACCCTGGCCGAACGGTCGACGGCCAAGTGAGGGGCTGCCGCGAAGGCAGGTGAGGGCGATGGCAAAGCGCACCGCAGGATCCACCAAAGGCGGCGCCAAGGTGGGAAAGGCCAAGGGCACTGGGCCCAAGGCCAAGAAGGTTGGGGCGCCGGTGATCGGTGCCTTGGCCGAGGCCGGGGGTGCCCCGGTTGCGGCCGCCGCCGAGGCGGTGGCCGTCGGGACCTCTCCGGCGGAGTCGGCTGTCGAAAGGCGGCGTTCGGCGCTGGCCGAGCAGCGCCGGGAGGCGGCGCAGCGGCGCGAGGCCGAGGCCGTCCGCCGCCGCAGCCAGGCGGCTGAAACACGCGCGCAGGCAGCCGGCCAACGGCGGGAAGACGCTGCGGCGCGGCGTCGGTCCCGGGGCGACCGGAAGGGCGAAAGCCCAGTGTGACTGTGATACGGCACGGCCGGCCACGGGGTCCAGCAACGCAGAGCTGGCCGGGTCGGCGCCGTTGAACGAGGACGGACATAGAAAGGACTGCAGCATGAGTGAAGAGAAGAAAGCGGCCGTCAGCAAGGAAGAGCGGGCCCAGGCAGCCGAAGCCCGCAAGGCCGCTTCGGCCGAACGACGGACCCAGTCGGCGGCCCGCCGCAGCGAGGCGGTCGAAGCTCGCAAGACCGCGGCCGAAGCCAAGCGGGGCGAGATCGCTGCGCGTCGCGAAGCGGCCGCGGCGGCCCGTCCGGTGCGCGGCGCCGCTGACCCGGGCTGACGCCTGGCTGGGCTGGATTGCGGCATGTGCCGGTTGCCGGCACATGCCGTTTCCGTGCCGGCAGGTTGTCGGAATGTTGCCAATGATGCTAATCGCGTATATCTAGCCGGCGCTGGCGCCGCCTGATTCTGCTGGGTCATTCGATCCTGGTGGGGCCTAAGTTCAAGGTGGGGATGTCCAGACAACGCTCGCGGCAAACTGCGTCCACCGTTTCCCCTGAGACAGCTCGGTCTTTTGCGAAATTCGCGGGGCCGCTTCTCGCCGGGATGCTCCCCGGCGGCGCTGTCGTGCTCGATCTCACCGATGGCAGCCACCGGACCGCCAAGGTATTGGCGGCAACGGCGCTCGCGGTGGTCGAGCAGACCCTCGCGCCCAACGGTGTGCAGTACCAAGTGGCGCTGGACCGCCTGGGCGAAAGCCTGTTGGGCCGGGTGGACGCGGTGACGCTCCTGGTGTCCTGGGCGCGGCTCAGCAACGGGGCCGCTCTGCTGGAGCGCCTGGGGCGTTCGACCGTGCCCTTGCTCGCGCTTGTTCCCGCCGGTCAGATGGCGATGTTTTCGGCCCAGGCCGCGGCCGCGGCCTTGGCCGTGGACGTGCTGCGCCAGGTGGGCGGGACGGCACTGGTCCGGGCGGCGCCGCCTGTTGCGGTACCGCCCGAACCGGCAACGCTGCCGTCTCCGGAACCGGTCGGCTCCGCGCCACGGGAGGACCGCCCCGCCTTGCTGGTGGCCGGCTTTTACGGTCGCGGCAATTGCGGCGACGAGGCGCTGTTCCAGGCGATCTATGAGAGCTTTTGCGACAGCTTCGACATCATCGTCGCGGTCAACAAGTTCGGCGCCGTTGACGGCTACGAAACCTGGTATCCGTACAACCGGTGCGAAGTTGTGCATCAGTGCAGCACGGATATTTTCCGGGACCGGCCGATCGCCGCCATGATGGTCGGTGGCGGCGGCCTTGCCGTGGGCTTCGCCGGCAATCTGGTGATCGAGGCGCGGGCCCGCGGCCTGCCGACCTTCCTGTCGGGCGTCGACCTGCCGGCGCTCGACATGCCGGCCTGCGATCCGCCGGATCGCGCGGTGGTGCGCGGCCGCGCGGTGGTCGACCGGGCGGTCCTGCGCGGCTATCTTCAAGGCTTCGCCCAGGTCATGGTGCGAACCCGGCACAGCCGGGATATCTGCCGGCAACTCGATATCCCCGCGGTATTCGGTGCGGACTGGGCGCTCCGGCTGGTCAGCGACGATGCCCCGGACATCACCCCGTCGCCGCGGCGGGTGCTGATCGTCCTGCGGGAATTCCCCCTGCCGCTTGTGCCGTTTTCCTATGTCACGGCGATCGAAGCCCTGGTCGACGGGCTGCGGGCGCAGGGCTGGGAGCCGGCCTTTCTGCCGTTCTGCCCGGAAGATGCGCGCAATGCCGAGGAACTGGGCCTGGCCGGCCTCGCCCCGACATTCCAGCACTGGTGGAATCCGCGCCGGATGAAACAATTGGTGCAGATGAGCGGTCTGGTGGTCGCCGTGGGGCGTCTCCACCCGTTGATTTTTGCCGCCAGCGTCGGGGTTCCTGCCGTGTCCCTGATCCCGCCGCTTCCCCTGCCGTCCGGGCGCCGGTCGATCACCAAGGTCGATTCCATCTGCGCCGACTGGGGCCTGGTGCAATATCCCACGGTGGCGGACCTGCTCGACGGGGTCGCGTCAGGGCGGCGGGTGGTCGGCCGCCGCATGCTGGCGGCGGCGAGCCTGCGCCTCGACCATTCCGTCCAGGCCATCAGGGACCTCATTATCGCCGCAGCCTGACCGCATCCCGGCCCATCGCCGGGTCGGGGCGACAGGGACTGGCGGGTCAGACCGCCTTGCCCCGGGCCTCCAGCCGCTCCCGCCGCTTTTCTTCCCGCTTCTGGCGGCGCTTTTCTTCCCGCACCGCTTCATCGGCTTGCGCCGTGGCGCGGGAATCCTCGACGCGGCGGCCGCCGGCCGTCGTGCCCGACCAGTGGCCGGCGGCGCCCGGGGGCGGAAGCTCTTCCGCCGGCGTGTCCAGGATCGTCTGGACGAACTGGATCTGGGAGTTCAGCCTCTGGTAATAGTCGGGGGCGAAGTCCTTGGCCAAAACCTTGCTGTTGAAGTCGTCGCCATAGGCCGCGATGGCCTCGTCGACCGAGTGGTAGAAGGGCAGCCCGACCTCGTCGGTGAAGAACAGGTTCTTCCGGTTCAGGATATGGCGACCGTCCGCCATGATCTTCGGGTCGATGGCAAAGGTCGGCGTGCGGGTGGTCAGGGACAGGATCAGGGTATGCAGGCGGCCGACGCTGACCACGCAGTCGGCCTCCTTGATCAGGCCCTTCACCTGGCGCGGATCGTGCCAGATATTCTCGATCGCCGATGGCTTCACATGGGGAAAATGATCGAGGAAGCGGCGGTCCTCGGGCGCGAAGGGCAAATAGCGGACGCGGTGCCCCTGGCGCTCCAGATATTTGTGCAGGGCGAGCATGTCGCGCCGATGCTCGTCGCCCGGCGGCTCACCAAAGGCCCGGATGGTGATAAGGGCGCCGCCCTGCCGGTCCTTGGGCGGCTCGATCACCCCCAGGCCCAGGGCCCAGTCCGCGCCATGGTGGACCGGAACATTGTTCTTGCGCAGGTTGTCGAGCGACTTGACCGTCCGCACGGAGAGGAAATCGAGGCGGTCATAGATCGCAAAACGGATGTGGTCGGCCGGCAGATTGGGCTTGAGAGAGGCGTCGATGCCGCTGATCAAGGTCTTTTTGCGGGCGTCCAGGGCGGTCAGCAGAAACTGGCCGGAAAATCCGAAGGCAAGCGATCCACCG
>JAJFJE010000357.1 GCA_021774355.1 Alphaproteobacteria bacterium | reverse complement strand
GTTCGACCAGATCCTGTACCACGTCCGGCCGGCCGGCTGAGGCGCGGCCATGGCCATCACGCGCCTGCTGGTTGCCAATCGCGGCGAGATCGCCTTGCGCATCGTCCGGGCGGCGCGCCAGCAGGGGATCGAATCCGTGCTCGCCGCCTCGGCCGCCGACCGGGACAGCCTGGCCGCGCGGGAAGCCGACCGGGTGGTCGTCATCGGGCCGCCCCCGGCGCGGCGCTCCTATCTCGATGCCAAGCTGATCGTCCATGCGGCCAAGGCAACCGGCTGCGACGCCCTGCACCCCGGCTATGGCTTCCTGTCCGAACGGGCCCATCTGGCCCGGCTCTGTGACGAGGAGGGGATCATTTTCGTCGGCCCCCGGGCCGAAACCATCGACGCCGTCGGCGACAAGCTGGCGGCCCGCCGCCTGGCTGCGGCTGCGGGCGTGCCGATGGTGCCCGGGACGGCCGCCCTGGCCGACGCCGAGGCCGCGGTGGCGGCGGCGGAAACCCTCGGCTATCCGGTGGTGACCTCGGCCTCGGCGGGCGGCGGCGGGCGCGGCATGGTGGTCGCCTTCGATGCCGCCCAACTGACGGCCGGTTTTACCCAGGCCTCGGCCGAAGCCCAGGAAGCCTTCGGCGACGGCACCCTGTTCCTCGAGCGTTACATCCAGACCGCCCGCCATGTCGAGGTCCAGACGCTGGGCGACGGCCGCGGCACGGTGATCCAGTTCGGCGAGCGGGACTGCTCGATCCAGCGCCGCTACCAGAAGATGGTCGAGGAATCGCCGGCCGCGATCCTGCCCGAGGATCTTCGCCAGGCACTCCACGCGGCGGCGGTCGCCCTGCTCGCGGGCATCGGCTACCGCAACGCCGGCACTGTCGAGTTTCTCTATGACGTCGAGCGCCGCTGTTTCTATTTCATCGAGGTCAATGCCCGCATCCAGGTCGAGCACCCGGTGTCCGAGATGGTCACCGGACGGGATCTGATCGGTCTTCAATTAGCGATCGCAGGGGACGGGGCGGCGCTGCCGGTGACCCAACGCGATGTCGTGGTCGCCGGCCATGCCATCGAGGTGCGGGTGATTGCCGAGGATCCCGACCGGGGTTTCGCGCCGTCGCCTGGGCGGATCACCCGCTGGCGGCCGCCGTCGGGACCCGGCATCCGCCTCGACACGGCGATGCACGAGGGCGCCGTGGTGTCGCCCTTCTACGACAGCATGATCGCCAAGCTGATCGTCCATGGCGCCGACCGGGCCGATGCGGTCGCCCGGCTGGGCGACGCCTTGGCCGCTTTCGAGATTGGCGGCATTCCGACCAACCTGTCGCTGTTGCGGGCGATTGCCTGCCATCCCGATTTCGTCGCCAACCGTTTCGACACGCGCTGGCTCGAACGGACCGTCCTGCCCGTCTATTCCGCGCGGAAGGTAAGCTGAACCATGGCCCATATTGAATTTCTCGACGAGACCATGCGCGACGGCCAGCAGAGCCTGTGGGGCATGCGCATGCGCGCCGGCATGGCCTTGCCGGTGGCGCCGCTGATCGACCGCACCGGCTACCGGGTCATCGATCTGACCGGCTCGTCCCAATTCGAGGTGCTGATCCGTCATTGCCAGGAAAACCCCTGGGAAGGGCTCGACCTGCTGATCGGGGCGATGCCCCGGACCCGTGCCCGGGCCGGCATGAGATCGAACGCCGCAGTGACTTTCAGCGTTACGCCAGATGCCCTGATGGACGCCTGGATGCGGCAGCTCAACGTCCATGGCTGCCGCAGCTTCTGGATCTATGACGTGCTGTTCAACATCGACAAGATGCTGCGCCTGGCGCGGGTCGCCAAGGAGTTCGGCTCCGAGGTCGCAGGCTCGATCATGTTCACCCTGTCGCCGGTCCATACCGATGCCTATTTCGCCGACAAGGCGGCCAAGCTGGCGGCGTCGCCCGACATCGACACGATTCTGCTCTACGACACCGCTGGGGTTCTGGAAAAGGACCGCCTGAAGTCGCTGTTGCCCGCGATCGTGGCCAATGCCGGAGGCAAGCCGATCGAGTTTCACTCGAACAACATACTGGGCCAGTCGGCCAAGGCCTATCTCGACGCGGTCGATCTGGGGGTGACCATTCTGCACACCGCCAGCCGGCCGATGGCGAACGGGCCGTCGGTGCCGTCGATCGAGATCATGGCGCGCAATCTGGACCTGCTCGGTCACAGCCACACGGTGGATACCAGCCTGTTGCCGCCGGTGGCAGAACACTTCGAGCGGGTCGGCAAGACCGCGGGATATCTGGTCAACCAGATGAACGAATATGATGTCATGGCGGTGCATCATCAGGTTCCGGGCGGCATGATGGGCACCCTGAAGGCCCAGCTTGAGCGCCATAGCATGAGCGAGCGCCTGCCTGAAGTGCTCCAGGAGACCGCGGCGGTCCGCCGCGAGCTCGGCTATCCCGGGATGGCAACGCCGTTCAGCCAGCTGGTCGGCATCCAGGCGGTGCTCAACGTGGTGCGCGGCGAGCGCTATTCGGTGGTTCCCGACGAGGTCATCCAATATGCCGCCGGCCATTATGGCGAGACGGTCGCGCCGATCGATCCCAACATCCTCGACCGGATCATGGCGGCCCCGCGCGCCCGGGAGATTGTCGCCAGTCCGCCGCAGCAGCCCAGCATCGAGGATCTGCGCCGGCAATACGGCACCCAGGACGATGACGAACTGATCCTGCGCGCGTTGGTCCCCGCCGCCGATCTCGACCGCATGCGGGCGGCTGGTCCGGTCCAGCGGTGCTATCCGATGCTGTCGTCGCCGGAACTCGAGCAGGTGCGCCGCCTGATGCAGATCGCCAAGACGCCGATCGTCCAGATCCATAGCGACGAGATGGATCTGGAACTCTACCGGTCGGAGAGCTGAGGCGTGCGGCGGGCGGTCATTGTCGAGCTGGTTCGTTCGCCGTTCCTGCGGGCCCGGGCGGACGGCGGCTATGCCGCCCTGCATCCGGTGGATCTCTATGCCCAGGTCATCGCCGGCCTGGTCGCGCGTTGCGGGATCGACCCGGCGCTGATCGAAGACGTGATTACCGGCTGCGTGCTCCAGGTTGCCGAGCAGTCGGGCAATATCGGGCGCCATGCCGCCCTGGCGGCGGGGCTGCCTGAGTCGGTGCCGGCAGTGACCCTGGACCGCAAATGCGGTTCGGCCCAGCAGGCCCTGGACTTCGCGGCCCAGGGAATCATCGCCGGGGCCTATGACGTGGTGCTTGCAGGCGGCGTCGAGATGATGAGCCGGGTGCCCATGCGGGCCAACCGCATGGGGCGCGACAGCGAGGGCCAGGGTCTGAAGGACCGCTATCCCCAGGGCCTGGTCAATCAGGGCATC
>JAJFJE010000356.1 GCA_021774355.1 Alphaproteobacteria bacterium | reverse complement strand
CTGGGTGAAGGGATCGAAGCCAGCCTTGAGACAGGTCTCGATGGCCTGGGGGAAGGCCTCGGGACGGCTGGCCAGGGCCGGCCGGAGATCGAGGAATACGTCCCGGCCGGCGGCCATGGCCTCGTGGATGAAGCGGGCAACCACATCGCGCGGCGCCAGGTCGCCCTGCTGGTGACGCGCGCCGATCAGCGCCGTGCCGTCCGCCAGGACCAGGCGGGCACCGGCACCCCGCAGGGCCTCGGTCAGCAGGGGCAATTGGTCGGCGTCGGCCCGCAGCGCGGTGGGATGGAACTGCACGAATTCCAGGTCGACCAGCGCGGCGCCGGCCCGTGCCGCCAGGGCCAGGCCATCGCCGGTCGCCTCTGCAGGGTTGGTCGTGTGGCTGAACAGCGCGCCGATGCCGCCCGTTGCCAGCACCACGGCGGGCGCGGCATGGCACTCCCACCCGGCGCCCGCGCGATGGCCGAGCACGCCGACCACCCGGCCGTCACGCTGGATCAGGCGCACGGCGACGGCACCGTCGAGAACCCGGATGCGCGGATGCCGGGCGGCGGCGGCGGCCAGGGCTTCGACCACCACGCGGCCGGTGCGGTCGCCCTGGGCATGGACGATACGCGGCTGGGAATGAGCCGCCTCCCGTCCCAAGGCGAGGCGGCCGTCGGCGTTGCGGTCGAAGACCACCCCGAGCGCCGCCAAGGTGGCGATGGCGCCGGGTGCGGCAGCGGTCAGGGCCGCCACGGCGCCCGGTGCCGACAGCCCGTCGCCCGCCGCAAGGGTATCCTCGGCATGGGCCGCGGGGGCATCGCCGTCGCCCAGGGCCGCGGCAATGCCGCCCTGGGCCCACAGGCTCGAACCGCCCGCCAGACCCGACGTCTTGGTCAGCAGGATCACCTCGGCCTGTTCGGCCAGGGTCAGGGCACAGGCAAGGCCGGCCAGGCCGCTGCCGATGACGATTGCCCGGGCGGCCATGTCAGCGGCGCCCCACGGCGATCATGCGTTCGACCGCCAGGCGGGCCCGGTCGGCAATAGCCGGGTCGACCTCGACCCGCGGCTCCAGGGTTTCCAGCGCCGCCAGGATCTTGGGCAAGGTGATCCGCTTCATGTGCGGGCACAATTGGCAGGGACGGACGAATTCGGTCTCGGGGGCGGCCGCCGCCACATTGTCCGACATCGAGCATTCCGTGACCATCAGCACCCGGGCCGGCTTGTTGCTGCGGACATAGTCGATCATGCGCGCGGTCGACCCTGCAAAGTCGGCGGCGGCGATCACTTCCGGCGGGCATTCGGGGTGGGCGATCACCACCAGATCGTCATGGCCGGCACGGAAGCGGCGGATTTCATCGGCGGTGAAGCGTTCGTGAACCTCGCAATGCCCTTTCCAGGCCAGGACTTCGACCTTGGTCTGGGTCGCCACCCATTTGGCGAGATATTCGTCGGGCAGGCACAGCACGCGCGGGACGCCCAGGCTTTCGATCACCTCGACCGCGTTACCGCTGGTGCAGCAGATGTCCGATTCGGCCTTCACCGCCGCGCTGGTATTCACATAAGTGACCACCGGCACGCCGGGATAGGCCTGGCGCAGACTGCGGATATCCGCAGGGGTGATCGAATCCGCCAGGCTGCAGCCCGCCGCCATGTCCGGCATCAGGACGATCTTGCCCGGGTTCAGCAGCTTGGCCGTTTCGGCCATGAAGTGGACGCCGGCCAGGACGATGACGTCGGCCTCGCTCGCGGCCGCCTTGCGTGCCAGGGCCAGGCTGTCGCCAACCAGGTCGGCGACACCGTGGAAGATTTCCGGGGTCTGGTAATTATGCGCCAGGATGACCGCGTTGCGCGTCCGCTTCAGCCGGTTGATGGCCTCGACATAGGGCGCGTGAAGCTGCCACTCGGCTTCCGGCATGACCCGGCTGACCTTGGCATAGAGCGCTGCGGTTGCCGGCGAAACCTCCGTCGGCCGAGGGAGTGGGCTATGTACGGTCATGGCGTGCCTCATCGGAAGCAGGCGTTATGCTCAATCTGAGCATATTGTGCTTATGCTCATATCGAGCATATTCAGGTGTGTCAAGGAGATGTCACAAGGAGGCCGGGCGCGGCCGCCGCGGCAAAATCGCCGATTCTCAGCCGCCGAGCCGCGGTGCGGACAGGCTGATGCCGACATCATGCTTTTCCTGCATGACGTCGCGGCGGAATCGGTAGGTCTCGGCGGGGCGGCCGCGGCCCGAGGCCTCGATGTGGCCGGTCGGCTCGACCAGTTCGGCAGCCATCACGGTGCGCCGGAAATTCTGCTTGTGGACATCGATGCCGGACAGGGCCTCGACCACCCGCTGCAGCCGGAACAGGGTGAATTCCGGCGGCAGCAGGTCGAAGACCACCGGCCGATAGTCCAGCTTGCCGCGCAGCCGGCCCAGGGCCGAGGCCAGGATGCGGCGATTGTCGAGCGCCATGGGATCGCCCAGGGCACGGGCCGCCGCCAGCGTCTCGGGCGGCGGCGGCTCGGGCGGCAGGCCGTGGGCCTGGGCCATGATGTGGGCGTCGCGGATAGCCTCCAGGGCAAGCCCGGCCGAATAGAGCAATTCGTAGCGGTCGAGCGACCGGACCATGTCGAAGCCGGCTTCCGAGCCGAAGCAGATCGCGACCCGTTCCTTGCGCTCGTGGCGGGTGCGCAGATTGGGGGCCTCGTCGATCCAGTGGGTGAGGGCCGGGCGGATCACCGTGTCGATCACCGGCGGCCGGCCGCTGCGCCAGTCCTCCCAGGGCAGGTAGGAGTACCAGGGCCGCCATTGCGCCTCGCCGCTGCCGGCGAGCGGGCTCTCCTGGGTCAGCGCCAGATAGGCCACCGACACCACGCGGGGCCCGCCGGCCAGTTCCCTGGGGTCGCGATACTGGCTGCCGAAGGTGTAGAGCTGCTCGACATAGCGCAGGTCGAGACCCGACTGGTCCTCGACCCATTGCCGCAGGCCCAGTTCCAAGGTGCGATGATGGGTCGGTTCGAACGGCCCGAAGGGCAGGGTCTCGGGACTGTCGAAGGCGCGGTCGCCGGTGCCCGCCTGGGCAGGAGTGGCCAGATCATGGGTCATGCGGCGAGCGACCAGGACCCGCGGGTCCTCTTCGGTCACGGCGACGACCACCGCGGTCAGGCCGATGGTGGTGTGGCCAGGCTGGTTGCTGCGGATGACATGGTCCATGGGCGCAGTCTAGCGGAGCTTCGCGTCGGGGGAAGGGGGTGCGCGGCGATCCGCGGCGCCGTCCCGGCCGCGCCGGGCGGCGTCCCGCTTGCGCGGCCGCCGTCAGCCGGCAATCACCAGGGTGTGTTGCTTGCGGCCCTTGGACAGCTTGGCCCCCTCGGGTCCCAGATCGCCGGCCCCGAGCTTGGCGAATTCGTCGTCGACGGTCTGGTCGTTGACCCGCACGCCCTTCTGCTTGATCAGCCGGCGCGCCTCGCCGTTGGACGCTGCGAGCCCCGCCCTGACCAGTAATTCATAGACCGGAATGCCGGCGGCCAGGGCTTCGGGGGCGACCGTCACCCGTGGCTGGTCGCCGCCGGCGGTGCCCTCCTCGAACAGGCGCCGGGCGGTCTCGGCCGCCGCCGCCGCCGCCTCGGCGCCGTGACACAGCGCCGTCGCCTCGTTGGCCAGGCATTTCTTGGCCTCGTTACGCTCGGCCCCTTCGAGCCCCTCGAGCCGGCGGATGTCGCTCTCGGGCAGGTCGGTGAACAGGCGCAGGAAGCGGCCGACATCGCCGTCCTCGGTGTTGCGCCAGAACTGCCAATAGTCGTAGGGCGCCAAGGCATCGGCATTCAGCCACACGGCGCCCTGGGCGGTCTTGCCCATCTTGGCGCCTGCGGCCGTGGTGATCAGCGGGGAGGTCAGGCCGAACAGGGCGAAGTCACCCGCCTTGCGCCCCAATTCGACGCCCTGGATGATGTTGCCCCACTGATCCGAGCCGCCCATCTGCAGCCGGCAGCCGTAGCGGCGGGCCAGTTCGACGAAGTCATAGGCCTGCAGGACCATGTAGTTGAATTCGAGAAACGAGAGGTTTTGCTCGCGGTCGAGGCGCAGCCGCACCGAGTCCTGGGAGAGCATGCGGTTGACCGAGATGTGGCGGCCATAGTCGCGCAGGAAGGCCACATAATCGAGGCGCGACAGCCAGTCGTCATTGTCGACCATGACGGCGTCGCTGGGGCCGTCGCCGAAGCGCAGGAACTTGGCGAAGACGCGCTTGATCCCGGCCATGTTCGCGGCGATGCCGGCAGCGTCGAGCAGGGGCCGCGATTCGTCCCGGAAGGACGGGTCGCCGATCTTGGTGGTGCCGCCGCCCATCAGCACGATGGGCTTGTGCCCGGCCTGCTGCAGCAGCCGCAGCATCATGATCTGGACCAGGCTGCCGACATGGAGGCTGGGCGCGGTACAGTCGAAGCCGATATAGGCAGGGATCGGCTGGCCGGCAGCGGCCAGCGCGTCGAGACCCTCGGCGTCGGTGCATTGGTGGATATAGCGGCGCGCGGCGAGGCGGGCCAGAAGCTCGGATTTGAAGCTGGTCATGGCGGCCGGGATGTAGCATGACCGCGGCCGGGCCGTCGAGGGAAGGCGATGAAAGTTCTGGGATTGATGGCGGGGACGTCGCTCGATGCGATCGACCTGGCGGTGATCGAGACCGACGGGGTCACCATTGGCGGCCTCGGCCCGGCCGGCGCCCGGCCGCTCGACGGCGGCACCCGCGCGGCCTTGCGGCAGGCGGCGGCAGCCCTGGCCACGTGGCAGCCCGGCGAGCCCCTACCAGCCCCGGCGGCGACTGCCGAAGCCCTGGTGACCGCTGCCCACGAGGCCGCGATCACGGCGTTCCTGGCCGCCCACGAGGCGCTCGCGTTCGACCTGATCGGGTTCCACGGCCAGACCATTCTGCACCGCCCGGACCAGCGCTTTACCTGGCAACTGGGCGATCCCCAGGCCCTGGCCGACCGGTTTGGCCGGCCGGTGGTGGGCCACTTCCGCCAGGCCGACGTGGCGGCGGGCGGGCAGGGCGCGCCCTTCGTCCCGCTCTATCACCAGGCCTTGACGGCCAGGCTGACCGATTGTCCCGGGCCGGTCGCCGTGGTCAATCTGGGCGGCGTCGCCAATGTCACCTGGATCACCCCCGGAGCCGCCCCGATCGCCTTCGATACCGGGCCGGCCAATGCCCTGCTGGACGACTGGGCCCTGCATCATACCGGGCAGCCGATCGACCGGGATGGCCGGCTGGCGGCCGTCGGCCAGGTCGACCGGGGCGCCCTTGCGGCCTTGCTGGCACACCCCTTCTTCGCCCGGCCGGCGCCGAAATCGCTCGACCGGGATGCGTTCGGGAGCGGCCCGTTGACCGGGCTCTCGGCCGCCGACGGCGCCGCCACGCTCGCCGCCTTTACCATCGAAAGCCTGGCCGGGGCGGTTGCCCATATGCCGGCCGCACCGGCCCGCTGGCTGATTGCCGGCGGCGGACGGCATAATCCGGTGCTGATGCGCGGCCTTGCCGCACGGCTGGCGCCGGCTGCGGTGGCGCCGGTCGAGGCGGTCGGCTGGCGGGGCGATTCGCTTGAGGCCGAGGCCTTCGGGTTTCTCGCGGCGCGCAGCGTCGCCGGCCTGCCGCTCAGCCTGCCGAGCACCACCGGGGTCGCCCGGCCGATGCCGGGCGGTCAGCTCTTCCGGCCGAGCTTGGTATCCAGATAGTCGCCGACATGGCCGTTGAGCTGGTCCATATGGTCTTCGAAAAAATGCCCGGCCCCGGCGATGGTCTCGTATTTCACCTTGATGCCGCGCTGGTTGGACAGCCGGGTGGCCAGCTTGGCGACCTCGGGCTCGGCCACCACCTGGTCATCGGTGCCCTGGACGATCAGCCCGTCGGACGGGCAGGGCGCCAGGAAGGTGAAGTCGTAGCGGCTGGCCGGCGGCGACACCGAGATGAAGCCGGTAATCTCGGGCCGCCGCATCAGCAATTGCATGCCGATCCAGGCGCCGAAGGAAAACCCCGCCACCCAGGATTCGGCTGCCGAAGGATTATAGGTCTGCATCCAGTCCAGCGCCGAGGCGGCATCGGACAATTCGCCCAGGCCGTTGTCGAAGCCGCCCTGGCTGCGTCCCACCCCGCGGAAGTTGAAGCGGAGCACGGAAAATCCCCGATTCACGAAGGTGTGAAACAGGTTGTAGACGACCTTGTTGTTCATCGTCCCGCCGAATTGCGGGTGGGGATGAAGTACCAAGGCAATTGGCGAGCCGGCGGCGGCATGGTGGTAACGACCCTCGAGCCGGCCGGCGGCGCCATTGAAAATGATCTCTGGCATTCCCAATCCTTCAACTAGCCGTTCCATATCCGACCACAGGACTACAGAATTCGGGACCCGGACCCACTCAAGGCATGGCTGCTCCGCGCTTTGCGGCCACAGGCAAACTTGACTAGCCTAGTCGGACATCCTAAATCTTAGTCCAGCATTCGGAAGTGCTGCACGAGGTCGGCGGGGAGGTTCTATACACGGGGCCGTTTCGCCGTTGCAAGAAAACTCGGAAGTTCAGCCGCAAGTCGGCCCGAGATTCCGGCCGGCAACGACAAAGTCCTGCTACGGGGCAGGCGGATCAAAACTGGGAGGCGTGCGATGTTCGAGCGGCTGACCGACGAAATCGACGGCATAATTGCCCGCGATCCCGCGGCGCATTCACGCCTCGAAGTGGCCCTGACCTATCCCAGTTTCCACGCCATGATCATTCATCGGGCGGCGCACTGGCTGTGGGACCGGCAATTCCGCCTGTCGGCGCGGTGGCTGGCCTATCTCGGCCGCTTTGCCACCGGCATCGAGATTCACCCCGGGGCGCGGATCGGCCGGCGGTTCTTTATCGATCACGGCCTTGGCGTCGTGATCGGCGAGACCGCGGAAATCGGCGATGACGTGACCCTGTACCACGACGTCACCCTGGGCGGCGTGTCGCCGGCGGTCAACGCCCGGGCCCAGGTCGGTCAGAAACGCCATCCGACCTTGTGCGACGGGGTCATTGTCGGCTCCGGGGCCCAGATCCTCGGCCCGATCGTGGTCGGCGCCGGCGCCCGGGTCGGGGCCAATGCGGTGGTTGTGGCCGATGTCGTTCCGGGCACCACGGTGGTCGGCATCCCCGCCAAGGCGGCCGGCCTCAGCCCGCGACTGGTCGACCGGGCGCTGGATTTCTGCGCTTACGGCACCCTTGACGGCAGCATGCCAGACCCGACAGCGGTGCTGATCGAAAATTTGGGTGCGCGGGTCCAGGCGCTGTCCCAGCGCATCGCCGAGCTGGAAACCCGGCTCGGGGCCGAAAGCGACGACCGGACCAATGTGGTGGCTGCCCCGCTGCGCCGTGACCGCGGCGAAGCTGGACGCCAGGCCAACCAGCAGCCGGACGGCGTGCCCGGGCGGGCCGATGCCGCCGGCGAAAGGAACTGACATGAGACTGTCGACCCGCGGGCGCTATGCCGTGATGGCCATGGTCGATCTGGCGGCCCATGCCGACGGCCGGCCGGTCTCCCTGGCCGAGATCGCCGAGCGCCAGGAAATTTCCCTGTCCTATCTCGAACAGCTGTTCGGCAAGCTGCGCCGTGGCGGGCTGGTCAAGAGCGTGCGGGGCCCCGGCGGCGGCTATGTTCTCGGCCGCGGTGCCGAGGACACCCGGATCGCCGATATCGTGATCGCGGTGGACGAACCGATC
>JAJFJE010000355.1 GCA_021774355.1 Alphaproteobacteria bacterium | reverse complement strand
CCCAGGCGCAGCGCCCCGCGCCAGCCCGTGCCGTCCAGGCCGGCCGCCCCGACCATCCATCGCATCGAGGCGAGGAAAGCCGGCAGCCGGGCCACCGAACCGGCCGGGTCATGACGCTGGGCGGCAACGATCGAGCGCAGGGCGGCGCGATGGGGCACCAGGGCCTCGAAGCGGCGCATCAGGACATCGAACAAGCGGTCGCGGGCCGGCTCGTCGGCGAGATCGGCACCGGTCCCCGCCAGGACCTGGCGGTCGATGCGCCGGGCGAAAGCGTCGAGAATGGCGGCCTTGCTGCTGTAGGCCGGATACAGTTCGGCCAGGTCGGCGCCCGCCGCCTGGGCAATCGCCGGGAGGCCGATCATCCGCCAGGGATGCTGCGCGGCCAGCGCCAGGGCGGCATCGACCAGACGCGCCTCCAGGGGCGCCGGGGCCTTGGATCTTGCTGTTCTGGCGGCCATGGCATGTCTCCCGTCGGCACCGCGGTGCCTGACTGTGACCCGCTTCCAAGCCGCCTGCAATGATTGCCCGAGCGCCGCCCCGGCAGTAAGAGCGGGCGATGGAGAGCTATGACGTCGTGATTCTGGGCGGCGGCGCCGCCGGCCTGATGTGCGCACTGACCGCCGGCGCCCGCGGGCGCCGGGTGCTGGTGCTCGAACGTGGGGCCACGGTCGGCGCCAAGATTCTGATATCCGGCGGCGGCCGCTGCAACTTCACCAACCTTGCCGTGGCCCCGGACCGCTTTCTCTCCGCCAACCCGGATTTCTGCCGCTCGGCCCTCGCCCGCTATCCCGCCGGCCAGTTCGTCGCCATGGTCGAACGCCACGGCATCGCCTATCACGAAAAGACCCTGGGGCAGTTGTTCTGCGACGGCTCGGCCCGCCAGATCGTCGCCATGCTGGTCGGCGAATGCGCCGCCGCGGGCGTCGAATTGCGGACCGCCGCCACCATTGCCGACATCGGCCACGCCGATGGCCGGTTCCAGGTGACGACCGCCGCGGGCACGGTCACCGCGCCGGCCCTGGTCCTGGCCACCGGCGGCCCGGCGATCCCCAAGATCGGCGCCAGCGACTTCGCCTATGGGGTGGCCCGCCAGTTCGGCCTGGCCGTGGTCACGCCGCGGCCGGCGCTGGTCCCGCTGGTCCTTCCCGACCCGGACCGCAGCCTGTGCCGGACCCTCTCCGGGGTCGCCCTGCCCGCCCAGGTTCGGTGCGGCCGGCAGCGTTTCCGCGACAGCCTGCTGCTGACCCATCGCGGCCTGTCCGGGCCCGCGATCCTGCAGATCTCGTCCTATTGGCAGCCGGGCGACAGCATCGAGATCGACCTGCTGCCCGACGACGACGTGATGCAGTGGCTGCGCGCCCGGCGCCTGGAACGGCCGCGCGCCGAGACCCGGACGGTGCTTGCCGAGCGGCTTCCCGCCCGCCTGGCCGAGGCAGTCGCCGCCGACCTCGGCCTTGCCGGTCCCCTCGCCGGCCTGTCCGACCGGGCGATCGCCGCCCTTGCGGCGCGGCTCAAACGCTGGCAGGTGGTCCCGGAGGCCAGCGAGGGCTGGGCCAAGGCCGAAGTCGCCGCCGGCGGCATCGACACGGCCGGGCTCTCGTCGCGCACCATGGGCGCGGTCGCGCTCCCCGGGCTCTATGCGGTGGGCGAGGCGGTCGATGTCACCGGCTGGCTCGGCGGCTATAATTTCCAGTGGGCCTGGTCGAGCGGCTGGTGCGCCGGCCAGGCGGTCTGACGGACACACTTATGCCCCGAATCCGCGTCACCCCGCGCCTGTCCATCGACCCCTCGGAACTGGTCGAAAGCTTCATTCATGCCTCCGGCCCGGGCGGCCAGAACGTCAACAAGGTGGCGACGGCGGTGCAACTTCGTTTCGACGTCGCCTGCTCGCCCAGCCTGCCCGAGGCGGTGCGCCGCCGCCTGGCCGCCCTGTGCGGCCGCCGCCTGGGCCAGGACGGCTTCGTCACCCTGGTCGCCCGCCGCCACCGGACCCAGGACCGCAACCGCCAGGATGCCCGCGCCCGGCTGATCGAGCTGCTCCGGGAGGCGGCCACGCCGCCGGCCCCACGGGTCGCGACCCGCCCGACCAAGGCCAGCCGCGAACGTCGCATCGCGGCCAAGGACGCCCGTGGGACGGTGAAACAAAATCGGCGCCGACCGGACCCGGAATAGGCCCCGTTTCGCGCCCGCCGCCGCCAGATGGGAACAGACACAGCCATACCGGGGAGGAGTCCCGGGCCGTTTCCGATTTCGTGGTAATCATGGTTGACGAAGTCGGGCGTTCCGCCGATCATGATCATGGATGCGGGTGCGTTTCGTCAGCGGCTTAAGGCGGTTGACGGCAAACCCTAAATCTTAAGACCGGTCGCAAAGGACCGGACATCCCGACCAAAGCGTCGGGAAAACCGGCCGTCAAGGCCGGCGATTTCGGGGGGGCAGACGGATCTCAGGGGATCACACATCCGAGTCGAATCGACTGTTGCGTAAGCGCCGAGCCCGCTGACCGGCGCCAACCCAACCGGGTCACCTGACAACCGACGCTTGTTCGCTGGTAGCGACGCGTCCGTAGGCGGTGACACTGAAGCCCTGCGGAGGAGGCAATGGTACAAATCGGTTCACTTTCTCGAGTAATGATGGCGTGTGGTGCCATGATCGGCCTGTCGTTGCCCGTCGCGGCGGCCACGGGCTTTTTCAGCGATAGCATCGCCGGCTCCGGCAAGCTTCTGATGACCGGCGGCGTGAGCAATTTCGAAGGCCCCGGCGGCGGCGCGCTGACCCCCTGGGCGCTGACCTCGGGCTACGGCACGGACAAGCAGATCGGCGGCTCGGCGTTCTTCACCTACGCCAAGACGGATGACTACGACCTGATTGCCACCGGTGCCGCGATCAGCTTCCTCGACCGCGTCGAGTTGTCCTATGCCCGCAACACCTTCGATACCGGGCATACCGGCAAGGCGCTGTCGGCACCGCCGGTGAACATGCCGGCAGGCAACCACTACAAGGCCGAGCAGGACGTCTTCGGCGCCAAGGTGCGGCTGTTCGGCAGCGCCGTCTACGACCAGGATAACTTCATTCCCCAGGTCGCCGTCGGGCTGGAATACAAGAAGAACCGCTCCCACGCCCTGTTGGACGTGCTCAACATCGTGACCGATGGCAAGGTCAAGGATCACGGCATCGACTACTACGTCTCGGCCACCAAGATCTTCCTGGAGCCGGGCTTCCTGGTCAACGCCACCGCCCGCATGACCAAGGCCAACCAGTTCGGCCTGCTGGGCTTCGGCGGCGACCGCAAGGACAGCTACTCGGTCCAGTTCGAAGGCTCTGTCGCCTATCTGCTGACCCGGCACATTGCCATCGGCGGCGAATATCGCTTCAAGCCGAACAATCTGGGCACCTCGCGCTGTGCGATCCCCGGCTGCGCCGGTCTGCTGGGCGAGAGCCTGAAGGAAGAAAACGCCTTCGACGCCTTCGTCGCCTATTTCCCCAACAAGCACGTCTCGGTGGTCCTGGCCTACGCCAACCTGGGCAACATTGCATCGATCCTCCCCGAGGATCGGGGCGACGACCAGGACGGCTTCTATGGCTCTGTCCAGGTCTCGTTCTGAGCCGTCGAAAAGAAGGAAACTCTCCATGACCATGAGCAAATTCTCGTCTCTCGTCCTGGCGGCGGCGGCGGCGGCAACCCTGGCCGTCGTCCTTCCGGCGCCGGCCGCCAAGGCCGAAACCCTCTATGACAAGCTCGGCGGCGGCCCGGTTGCCGTGAAGGTAATCGACGACTTCCTGGCCAATGTGGTTGCCGACGACCGGATCAACTTCTACTTCGCCCATGCCGACGTACCGAAGCTGCGCGAGAACCTGATCAACCTGGTCTGCGGCGCCCTGGGCGGCCCCCAGGTCTATACCGGCAAGGACATGAAGACCGCCCATGAAGGCATGGGAATCGACCAGGCGGCCTTCAACGCCCTGGCCGAAGACCTGGTGATCACCCTGGAAAACCTGGGCGTCGGCTGGCACGACATCCGGACCATCCTGACCCTGCTTGCCCCGATGGAACGCGATATCGTCTCCTGATCGCCGACCATCCTGCGTTTCCGGCCCGCCGACTGCCGGCGGGCCGGATTCATTTGGGATCCCGCCCGCCGACCGCTATAGAGCGGCATGCTGCTGCCCGTCGCCGCGACCTGCTTCATCCTGCTGATCGCCCTGGTGCTTGATGCCCTGGTCGGTGACCCGCCCTGGGCCTATGGCCGGCTGGGCCATCCGGTCCGCTGGCTCGGCGCCCTGATCGCGGGCCTGGAGCGGCGCCTGAACGATCCCGCCAGGGATTTCGTCACCCGCCGCCGCCGCGGCGTCGCCGCCCTGGTGGCAAT
This sequence comes from Alphaproteobacteria bacterium, assembly GCA_021774355.1. GTDB lineage: Bacteria > Pseudomonadota > Alphaproteobacteria > Zavarziniales > Zavarziniaceae > JAJFJE01. The sequence goes on along the minus strand of JAJFJE010000355.1, from coordinate 7,519 downwards.
TGCCGCCGTCCCGGCGGCAGCGGCCGCCCTGCTTCAGGGCCTGGTCTGGGCCGCCGCCCCGCCCCTTGCCGCCCTGCTGCTGCTGGCCCTGCCGGCCGCCACCCTGATCGCCCAGCGCAGCCTGTGGGACCATGTCGCTGCGGTGGCCGCGGCCCTGGAACGGCGCGACCTTGTCGCCGCCCGGGGCGCCGTCTCGCTGATCGTGGGCCGCGACCCGGAATCCCTGGACGATGCCGGCATCGCCCGCGCCGCGATCGAAAGCCTGGCCGAGAATTTCTCCGACGGGGTGGTCGCCCCGGCCTTCTGGATGGCCGCCCTGGGCCTGCCCGGCCTGGCCGCCTACAAGGCGATCAATACCGCCGACAGCATGATCGGCCACCGCAGCCCACGCTACGCGGCCTTTGGCTGGGCCGCCGCGCGCCTCGACGACGGGGTCAATCTGCCGGCCGCGCGCCTGGCCGCCCTGTGGCTGGTCCTCGCCGCCCTGGCAACGGCCGGGGCCGACGGCCGGGCCGCCCTCGCCACGGTCCGGCGCGATGCCGGCCGGCACCGCTCGCCCAACGCCGGCTGGCCCGAAGCGGCGATGGCCGGGGCCCTGGGCCTGCGCCTGGCCGGCCCCCGCGTCTATGGCGGGCAACCGGTCGAGGATCAGTGGATGGGCGCCGGCCGCGCCCGCGCCGAGGCCGGCGATATCCGCCGGGCCCTGCAGCTCTATCGGCGCGCTTGCGCGGTCCAGGTCCTGGTCGTGGCGCTCGCCGCCGCCCTCGCCTGGGCGCTCCTGGCGTGACCTTTGGCGGGAGCCGATTGACAGGGGAACGGTGCGGTAATACTCAATCGCCGACGGTTCTTCCCCCGGGAGGAGCACAGGGAATGCGGTGCGCACCGGTCGCAGGCCGGGCCAGGCCGCAGCTGCCCCCGCAACTGTAAGCGGCCTGCCCCCTGGGGGGCGGCCCGCGAGCCAGGATACCTGCCGTCGAGACCATCCGGTACCGGGCGGGGCCCCTCGGCGTCGGCACCACCGGCAGCCGCCCCCCCGGGGCAGCGGCCGGGACCAGGACCCCCGCCCGTGCCGGCGTCCGGCACGCGATCGACCCCCGGGGGACCATGGGCGAGACCTGGCTGCATATCTGCACCACCTGTCAACCGGGCAGCGCCGAAGCGGACCCCTGTCCGGGCCAGCGCCTCTATGACGACGCCGTGGCCCTGCACGACCCCGCCGCCGGCGGCGTCCGGGTGGCCGCGGTGATCTGCCTGGCCAATTGCGAACGCGGCTGCAGCGCCAGCCTGTCGTCCCCTGGCAAATGGAGCTATCTCATCGGCGGCCTGCAACCGGCCCTGGCCGGCGACCTGCTGGCCTATGCCCGGGCCTATGCCGCCTCGGCGACCGGCACCGTGCTGCGCTCCAAGCGCCCGGCCAGTCTGGCCCAGGTGATCGTGGGCCGGGTCCCGCCGCCGGGAACGGCCGGGCCGACCCTGTCATCCGCCCCCACCACGGAGTCCAAGCCATGACCCGCCCAGTGCCGCCCGCGGCCCCGTCCAAGATCCCGGCGACCGTCGTGACCGGCTTTCTCGGCGCCGGCAAGACCACCTTGCTGCGCCACCTGATCGCCCATGCCAATGGCCGGCGGCTGGCCATCATCGTCAACGAGTTCGGGACCGTCGGCGTCGATGGCGACCTGCTGCGCGCCTGCGGCATCGACAGCTGCGGCGACGAAGACATTGTCGAATTGGCCAATGGCTGCCTGTGCTGCACCGTCGCCGAGGATTTCCTGCCAACCATGGAAGCCCTGCTGGCCCGCCCCCAGCCACCGGATCACATTCTGATCGAGACCTCCGGCCTGGCCCTGCCCAAGCCCCTGCTCAAGGCCTTCGACTGGCCGACCATGCGCAGCCGGGTCACCGTCGACGGGGTCATTGCGGTGGTCGACGGCCCGGCCGCGGCGGCCGGCCGCTTTGCCGAAGAGCCCCTGCGCCCCGGCGCCACCGAACATGACAGCCCCCTGCTCGAGGTCTATCAGGACCAGTTGGCCGCCGCCGACCTGGTCCTGGTCAACAAGAGCGACCTGATGGATCCGGCAACCCTGGCCCGGCTGCACCGCGAAATCGACAGCGCCACCGCCCGGCCGGTCAAGATTCTGGCGACCAGCGAGGGCCGGGTCGATCCGCGGGTCCTGCTTGGCCTGGATGCCGCCGCCGAAGACGACCTGGCGGGCCGGCCGTCCCTGCACGATGCCCTGGGCAACCACGAGCACAATGATTTCGAGAGCTTTGTGGTGGACAGTGGCGAGATCGCCGACCCGGCGGCCGTGATCGCCGCCCTGGAAGCGCTGGCCACGGGCCACGAGGTGTTGCGGGTGAAGGGCTTCCTGGCCGTCGCGGCCAAGCCCCTGCGTCTGCTGGTCCAGGGCGTCGGCCAGCGCTTCCGGCACCATTACGAGCGCCCCTGGGGCGCGACCGAGCCGCGCCGCAGCCGCCTTGTGGTCATTGGCCGCAGCGGCCTCGACCGGCCGGCGATCGAGCAGGCGATCCGCCTGGCGGTCGGCTGACATGGCCTATGACTATCAGCGGGACGGCGCGGCGATCTATCGCCAGTCCTTCGCGACCATCCGTGCCGAGGCCGCGCTCGGCCGCTTTGGCGCCGACCAGGCGCGGGTCGTGGTGCGCATGATTCATGCCTGCGGCATGGTCGACCTGGCCGATGACGTGGCCTTTTCCGATACCTTCTACCCGGCCGCCCGCGGCGCCCTGGTGGCCGGCGCGGCGATCCTGTGCGATGCCCAGATGGTCGCCCACGGGATCACCAGGGCGCGCCTGCCGGCCGCCAACCCCATCCTCTGCACCCTCGACGATCCGCGTGTGCCGGCCCTCGCCCACAGCCTGGGCACCACCCGCTCGGCGGCCGCCATCGACCTGTGGGGCGCGGCCCTGGCCGGCGCCGTCGTCGCCATCGGCAACGCCCCGACGGCCCTGTTCCACCTGATGGAGCGGATCGCACAGGGAGCGCCGCGCCCGGCCGCCGTGATCGGCCTGCCGGTCGGCTTTGTTGGCGCCGCGGAATCGAAAGAGGCCCTCGCCGCCACCACCCTGCCCTGGCTGGTGGTTCGCGGCCGGCGCGGCGGCAGCGCCATGGCGGTCGCCGCGATCAATGCCCTTGCCCGTGAAGCCGAATGACCGGCGGCACCCTTTACGGCATCGGGCTGGGGCCGGGCGACCCGGAACTGGTGACGCTCAAGGCCGCGCGCCTGCTGGCGACGACCCCGGTGATCGCCTTTTTCGCCGCGGCCGGGCGGCCGGGCCATGCCCGCACCATTGCCGACGGCCTGATCGGGCCGGCAGCCGAGCTGATCCGCATGGACTATCCCTTCACCCTGGAAATCGCCGTCGAGGATCCGCGCTACCGTGCCGGCATCGCCCGGTTCTACGATGATTGCGCCGCCCGCCTGGCGGCCGCCCTGGCCCGGGGCCGCGACTGCGCCGTGCTGTGCGAGGGCGACCCGTTCTTCTATGGCTCGTTCATGTATCTGTTCGACCGCCTGCATCGGCAGCATCCGACCCGGATCGTCCCCGGAATCACCGGAATGGCCGGATGCTGGAGCGCCGCGGCCGCCCCCATGACCCAGGGCGACGACATGCTCTGCGTCCTGCCCGGCACCCTGCCCAAGGCCGCCCTGGTTGACCGGCTGCGCCTGGCCGATGCCGCCGTGATCATGAAGGTCGGCCGCAACCTGGCCAAGATCCGCGAGGCCCTGGCGGCGGCCGGGCTGACCGACCGCGCGCTCTATGTCGAACGCGGCACCATGGCCGGCGAACGGATCATTCCCCTGGCGGACAAGAGCGACGATCAGGCGCCCTATTTCGCCCTGGTCCTGGTCCCCGGCCGGCGAGGACCGCGATGACCGGGCGGCTTTCCGTGGTCGGGCTCGGCCCCGGCGCCGCCGCCCTGACCGCCCCGGCGGCGACGGCGGCGCTGGCCCAGGCCGACGATGTGGTCGGCTACGGCCCCTATGTCGCCCGGGTGCCCGAGCGGCCCGGCCAGCAGCGCCACGCCAGCGACAACCGGGAAGAACTGGACCGCGCCCGCCTGGCCCTCGCCCTGGCCGCCGCGGGCCGCAAGGTCGCCGTGGTTTCGTCCGGCGATGCCGGGGTGTTTGCCATGGCCAGTGCCGTGTTCGAGGCGCTGGACGGCGGCCCCCCGGCCTGGGCCGCCCTCGAAATCGAGGTCATCCCGGGCATTTCGGCGATGATCGCCGTGGCCGCCCGCCTGGGCGCCCCCCTGGGCAATGATTTCTGCGTCCTGTCCCTGTCCGACAATCTGAAACCCTGGGCCGTGGTGGAGCGGCGCCTGGCGCTCGCCGCCGAAGGCGGCTTCGTGCTCGCCTTCTACAATCCGATCTCCCGGGCCCGGCCCTGGCAGCTGGGCGCCGCCTTCGACATCGTCCGGCAGCACCGGCCACCATCGACGCCGGTCGTCTTCGCCGCCGCGGTGAGCCGCCCGGACGAGACCATATTGATTACAGACCTGGGCAGCGCCGACCCGGCCGCGGCGGACATGCGCACCCTGGTGCTGATCGGCTGCGAGGGGACGCGCCTGATCCCGCGGGCGGACGGCCCCCCCTGGCTCTATACTGCGCGCCGGGTGGCGCCGCCATGAGCGCGCCCTGGCTCGCCGTCATCGGGATTGGCGAGGACGGGGTGGCCGGCCTGGCACCGGCCGCGGCGGCCCTGGTGACGACCGCCGGGCTGGTGCTGGGCGGTGCCCGCCACCTGGCCCTGGCAGCGCCGCTGATCCGCGGCGAGCGGCAAAGCTGGCCCAGCCCGATGACCGATGCCCTGCCCGGCCTGCTTGCCCGCCGCGGCCGCCCGACCTGCGTCCTGGCGTCCGGCGACCCCAACTGGTTCGGCGTCGGCCGCCTGCTTGCCGCCCATATCGACCCCGCGGAAATGGCCGTATGGCCGGCACCCTCGGCGTTTTCTTTGGCCTGTGCCCGGCTGGGCTGGAGCCTGCAGGACGTCACCGCCCTGTCGTTCTGCGGCCGCCCCCTCGACGCGGTCATTCCCCGGCTGCAGCCGGGCCGCCGCCTGCTCTGCCTGTCGGCCGACCAGGGCACCCCGGCAGCCCTGGCGAAGCTGCTGGACGCCCATGGCTTCGGGCCCTCGGCCGTGACCGTCCTGGAAGCCCTTGGCGGCCCCCAGGAACGGTGGCGGACGGTCTCGGCCGCCGGCTTCGACCTGACCGGCATCGCGCCCCTCAATCTGGTGGCCGTGGCCCTGGCGGCGGCACCGGGGCGGCGCGGCCTGTCGCTCGCCGGCGGTCTCGACGACGCCCTGTTCGAGCATGACGGCCAACTGACCAAGCGCGAGGTCCGGGCGGTCACCCTGTCGAGCCTTGCCCCAAATGCCGGCGAGCTGCTGTGGGACATAGGCTGCGGTTCGGGCGCCATCGCCATCGAATGGCTGCTGCGCCACCCCGCCATGGCCGCCATCGCCGTCGAGGCCCAGGCCGAACGGGCGGCCCGGGCGGCGCGCAACGCCCTGGCCCTCGGCGCCGGCCGCCTGACCGTCGTCGCCGGCCCGGCCCCCCAGGCCCTTGAAGGCCTGCCGGCGCCCGACGCCGTCTTCATCGGCGGCGGCCTGACCGCGACCGGCCTGGTCGAGGCCGCCTGGGCGGGCTTGAAGCCGGGCGGCCGGCTGGTCGCCAACAGCGTCACCCTGGAAGGCGACGCCGTGCTGGCCGCCCAGCTTGCCCGGCTGGGCGGCGACCTGACCCGCATCGGCGTCGCCCGGTTGGACCGGATCGGCGGTCTGCACGGCTTCCGGCCGGCCATGACCGTCACCCAATGGCGGGTGGCCAAGCCGTGATCGTGGCCGGCATCGGCTGCCGCAAGGGCTGCCCGGCCGCGGCCATCGAAGCCCTGCTCCAGGCCGCCGAGGCCCGGGCGGGGGCGGCGGTGGACCTGCTCGCCAGCGCGGCCTTCAAGGCCGGCGAGGCCGGGCTGCTGGCGGTCGCCGAACGGCGCGGGCTGCGCCTGCAATTCGCCGACCGGGACGCCCTGGTGGCGGTTGCCGGGCGCTGCCCCAGCCTGCCCTCGGCCGCCGCCCTGCACCACCACGGCGTGCCCTCGGTCGCCGAGGCGGCGGCCCTGGCAATCGCCGGCCCCGAGGCCACCCTGATCCTTCCCCGCCTGACCGGAGCGGGCGCCACCTGCGCCCTGGCACGCACCCCATGACCATTCATTTCATCGGCGCCGGGCCGGGCGCCCCGGACCTCATCACCCTGCGCGGGCGCGACCTGATCGCCGCGGCGCCGGTCTGCCTCTATGCCGGCTCGCTAATCCATCCGGCCCTGCTCGGGCACTGCCCGCCGGGCGCCCGCATCGTCGACACCGCGCCCCTGAGCCTTGCCGAAATCATCGCCCTGTGCCGCGAGGCGACCGCCCGGGGCCAGGATGTCGCCCGGCTCCATTCCGGCGACCTGTCGATCTGGAGCGCCATGGGCGAGCAGTTGCGGGCCCTCGACGGCGAGGGGATCCCCTGGACCGTGACCCCCGGGGTGCCCGCCTTTGCCGCCGCCGCAGCGGCGCTGGGCCGAGAACTGACCCTGCCCGAAATCGCCCAGTCGGTGGTTTTGACCCGGACCTCGGGCCGCGCCTCGGCCATGCCCCCGCGCGAAACCCTGGCCGCCTTCGGGGCCACCGGCGCCACCCTTGCCATCCATCTGTCGATCCATGTCCTCGACCGGGTGGTGGCCGAGTTGCTGCCCCATTACGGGGCCGCGGCGCCGGTCGTCGTGGTCTACCGCGTCAGTTGGCCGGACGAGACCATTCTGCGCGGCAGCCTGGCGACCATCGCCGCCGCCGTCGCCGCCAGCCCGATCGAGCGCACCGCCCTGATCCTGGTCGGCGAAGCGCTGGGCCGCGACGATTTCCGCCCCAGCGCGCTTTACGACGCCGCCTATCAGCGGCGCTTCCGCGGCCGGGCGCCGTGACCGTCCCCGGCCTGCTGATCGCGGCGCCCCGCTCGGGCGCCGGCAAGACCACCGTCGCCCTGGGGCTGATGCGGGCCTTCACCGCCCGCGGCCTGACGGTCCAGGCGTTCAAGAACGGTCCCGATTACATCGACCCGGCGTTCCACGCCGTGGCCACCGGCCGCCCCAGCTATAATCTCGACAGCTGGGCGATGCCCGGGCACCTGGCCGATGCCCTGGCGGGCGCCGCGGCCGGGGCCGACCTGGTGATCGCCGAGGCGTCCATGGGCCTGTGCGACGGCGGCGGCGGCGCCGGCGCCTGGGGCACTGGCGCCAGTGCCGACCTCGCCGCCCGCTATGGCTGGCCGGTCGTCCTGGTGCTGGACGTCTCGGGCCAGGCGCAATCGGCGGCGGCGACCGCGCTGGGCTTTGCCGCCTATCGGCCCGAGGTCCGGCTGGGCGGCGTGATCCTCAACCGGGTGGCCAGCGACCGCCATGGCGCCCTGATCGGCGCGGCCCTGGCCGAGCGCGGCATTCCCCTGCTCGGGGTGCTGC
>JAJFJE010000354.1 GCA_021774355.1 Alphaproteobacteria bacterium | reverse complement strand
CATCGACCGCCTGATCGATGATCTCGACCAGGGCAAGGAATACGAGCCGTCACTGCACCGCTGGGGCGCCCGCCTGGCCATCGAGGACGGTCGCGAACTTGCAGCCCTTTTGGTCCAGTCCCTGACCCAGGGCACCGAGCTGACCACCGCGCTGCGCAGCTTTGCCGAGATCCTGATCGAACGGCGGCTGCATGTCGCCCGCGATACCATCGGCCGGCGCATGACCCAGCTGACCGTGGTTATGATGATGTTCTTCCTGCCCCCGCTGATGATCATCATCACTGCCCCGGCAGTCAGCAAGTTGCTGGAAAGCTTTGGTCGGGTGGGGGCTGGTCCGTGATGCGCATGTCCCATGTGGTCCTGCTGGCCCTGGTCGCGGCGGTGGCGCTCGGCGGCTGTCGCACGACCACCAGCAGGTCGGCCACCGAAGCCCCGTACCAGACGCCGCGGGAGGCCGCCAACAGTGAGGACGCGGTCTATCTGTCGGTGGTCCGCGGGCTGATCGACCAGGGGCAGTACCAGGCCGCGCTCGCCCATCTCGACGAATATCTCAAAGGCCGGCCGAAGGATCCCAAGGCCTGGGCGCTGCGCGGCGAGGCCTATATCCGGCTGGACAAGCTGGACGAAGCCCAGGCGGTGTTCGTGTCGCTCGACCGGGCGCGGGTCCAGCCGGAGGGGGCCTTCGGGCTCGGGCAGGTCGCCGCCCGGCGCAACAAATGGGATGATGCGGTGGCCAATTTCGCCCGCGCCGCGGCCGCGGCACCGACCGACTCCCGCATCCTCAATAATTACGGCTATGCCCTGCTGGAGCGCGGCAACTGGACGCTGGCCTACGATATTCTGGGCCGGGCGACGGAACTCGCCCCGACCAATGAACAGATCCGCGTGAACTACATGATCGCCGCCGCCAAGGCAGGCCATGGCGACATGGTGCTGAGCGCGGCCAACAGTTTTCCCGAGGACAAGCGGGCGGACACTTTGAGCTTCGTACGGAGTTGGACCCCATGACCCTGAACAGACAATATATCGGCGGTGCGCTGGCAGGACTGGTCCTGGCCGTCGCCGCCATGGTCGGCGGCGCCCAGGCGCAGCAGGCCACCGCCAACCCGCCGGCCGACGGGGCGCCGATGCGCCTGGACGGGTACGGCGTCACCACAAGCATTTCCGGCAGCCGGGCCCGGGCCATCATGGACCTGCAGAACGGCACGGGCGCCGGTCGAGGCCAGATCACCGGCATGGAATCCGGCGCCATGTGGGACAATTACGTGAAGTCGATCGGCAAGGGCGGGGCCGGCGCGCCGCTGAAGACCACGGTCACCGAGGGCGTCGACAGCGGCCGCTGAGGCGGCCGCCTGCGGCGCCAGTTGGCCCGGTTCGGGGGCCAAGGTTCGGGGGGGTCAGGTTCCGGCGGCGGCCGGGCGCCGGGTCAAGGTCAGGCTGTCGACGATCCGCAGCAGCGCTTCCAGGTCGATCGGCTTGGTCAGCAGAAGGGCGGCAATGCCCTGGCGCTCGGCGGCCGCGGCAATCTGCTCGGGGACGCCGCTCATCAGCACCACCTGTTCGGTGTGACGCAGCAGGGTCAGGATCTCGGCCGCCCGCAGCCCGTCCAGTTGAGGCATGCCGACATCCATGACGACCACCGACGGATGCGCCGCCTGGGCCTTTTCCAGGGCCTCGTTGCCGTCGCTTGCCACCAGCACGGTGTAACCCATCCGTTCTAGAAATTCGGCGAGCTCGGAGCGCAGGGCGACGTCGTCGTCGACCACCAGAACAGGGCCGCGACGGCCAGCCTTGGAACGCTCTCCGGCCATTACCGGTCGGTGTTCGGATCGTCCCGGTAGACCGGGATTTCGAGCCGGAACACCGCTCCCATATTATTATTGCGCGCGGTTATCTCGCCGCCCATGTCGGTCATCAAGGTGCGGCAGATGGCGAGGCCCAGCCCGCTGCCGTGGCCGACCTCCTTCAGGGTAAAGAAGCTGTCGAAGATGCGGGCCATGACGTCGGGCGGGATGCCGCCGCCGGTGTCGGCGATTTCGACGTAGATGATGTCGGAACGGCCATCGTCGAGGACCGTAATGTGTATCGTCCCCTTGATCGCCTGGCTCCGCTCGCGGCAGCTTTCGGTGATGGCGTCGCGGGCATTGACCACCAGATTGAGGAAGACCTGTTGCAGGCTGACCGGGTTGGCCCGCAAGGGGCGGCAATAGGGTGGCTGCTCGCAGATCAGCGCGATGCCGCGATTGCGCAGCGAGCCTTCGGTCAGGTTGCGGATATTGTCGATGATCTCGCCCACCGCCACCGGCTTCAGGCCGATGGTGCGGCGGTCCGGATGGGCCAGGGTGCGGATCGCGGTGACGATCTCGCCGGCGCGCAGGGCCTGGTCGTGGATCCGGTCCAGCTTGTTCATGACGATGGGCATGTCTTCCGAACTGCGGCCGCGGCTCTGGGCCGCCTCGATCGCCAGCTTGGCGTTCTTGACCGCCATGGAGATGACGCTGAGCGGCTGGGAAATTTCGTGGGCGATGACCGTCATCAATTCGCCCAGGGTGGCCAGCTTGGCCGTGTTCATCAGCACGTTCTTCTGCTCGTCCGCCTGGAACGCCTGGGTGGCGGCGAGGCTGAGGCGCTGCATCAGGGCGACCTGGGAGGCCTCGAAATGCCCGGGCGCGCCATGCAGGGCGATCAGCATGGCGGCCTCGTTGCCAATGGTCAGCGGGGCGACCAGGGCGGTCCGGAAGCGGCTGCGAACCGCTTCGGGCAGTTCGCGCCACTCGGCGGTCTGGGACAGGTCGGCGATGACATCGGCGTGGCCGGCAAAGGCCCGCTGGACGACCGTGCCCACGGGCCAGTTCATGCCCACCAGGGCCGGGTCGGTGGCAACCACCGCCAGACATTCGGTGCGGCTGCGCCGGCGCACCACCAGGGCCTCCTCGAAGCGCAGCAGGCGGCCGAACAGACCGAACAGGGAGGCGCATTTCTCGGCCAGCGGCGCCGGCTGAATCAGCGTGCGCAGGCTTTCCAGGAGCACGTCGGCTTCTTCCCGCAAGCGCTGCTCGCGGCTGCGGCTGGCCTCCGACCGGTCGAGCAACTCGACCATTTCGGCCCGCTGGCGCTCGTCGAAGGGGTCGGTCGGCCACAGCTTGCCGACCCCGTAATAGCCTGAGAAGCGGCCTTCGCCGTCGTGGCTGACATCGGCATTGAGGGTCAGGTTAAGCACCCGCTCGTCGCCGATGCCGCAGCTCAGGGCGAGGTTGCGCAGGGGCGCCCGCTGGCCGACCAGGCGGGTAAGGGCGGCGGCCTGGGCGGGGTACAGGACGCGCTGGGCCAACCGGTCCAGGCGGATCCCGCGCATCACGCCGGCCACCGCCTCGTCGCAGCCGAGATCGAGCGGCGACAGCTCCTCGATGCGCAGGTCGGCGCCACAACGCCAGACGAAATCCGCGGCAAGGGGCAGCAATTCCGGCGCCATCACCTCGCGCGATTCGACTTCGGTGAGTTCGGCCGGCATACCGCCCCCTACACGTCGGATCGGTTCAAAAATAAACCGAACAGCCACGAAACATCGCCACGCTGACCTGCGGCGGGTTTCCAGTCAATCGGCAAGGCTGGCAATCGTCCGCGCAGGACCAGATTAGTGGCGATCGGCCCGGGTGGTTGGCGACCATGCCCGGAATTGCCCGCCTGTCACTGGCCGGCGCGGCCCACGCGCCCGCAGGCGGGTCGGACGCATTTGCGGCCAACCCCCTGCGAGTCCGCAAGGCTCACGGCGCGGCGTTGGCACCGGTGATGGTGTCAGAAATATTCTGGAAGGTCGTGTTGATGCCCGGACCGATGATTTCGATGCCGGCAATGACCACCGCCGCCATGAGCGCCGCGATCAGGACGTATTCGATCGCCGTGGCGCCACGCTCGTCGCGCGTTGATCCGCCGAGCAGGCACATCACATGTTGCAGCATTTAGCTCTCCCTTGGATATGGCCAGCGGGCAATAAGCACCGCCCTGGCCAGCAATGTCCGGTGAAGGACCGGGCCGGTCTCATGCAACCAACTCACCCTTCCCTCATCCCAGACAATAAGGTCAAAAGATGAAGGCGACGTAAAGATCTGCGGCGGCCGGAACCGACGGTCCCGAACTCCGCCGCGAGCCAGCATGGCCGAAAACTGGTTAACAAAGTCTAAACATCCGTCCGGCTGGAATATTGCGCCGCACAACTGATCATTGCACCCGGCGCGTAAAAAACGGGCACTTTTCGCGGTCCTTGGAGGAATTCGCTTCCATATCGTCGGGTAATTGGCGTAGAGAATTTACTCAGGGGACCAACCGATGTTGGTAGAAGGGAACAAGGATCACCGCATGACCGCCGGTAACAACCGTCATGGGGCTTTCGACACGCCCATCTACGTGATCGACGACGATCAGGGAATCGTTGAGGAAGTCAGCGATTTCCTCGGCCTCAAGGGTTTCCGGGTTCATCCCTTCTCGGTTCCGTCCGAAGCTTTGGAACGGATGCTGGTCGAGAAAGACCCATTCCTGCTGGTCACGGACATGCAGATGCCGGGCTTGTCCGGTCTCGATCTGGTGCGGGAATTGCGCCATTTCGGGGGGGCACCGCGGATCTTCGAAACGGTCCTGTTCTCCGCCTTTGCCGACCTCGACCGGGCGATCAATGCCTTGAAGCTCGGCGTCCTCGACTTTCTGGTCAAGCCGATCGACGTTGACCAGCTGGTCTCGGCCATTCACCGCGCCAACGAAGCCCTGGCCCAGCGGCGCGAGAACGAACGGCCCGATTCGGACCTGTCGCAGCAATTGGCCGAGACGCTGGCAAAGGCCAAGGAGCTGACCTCGACCATCGAGAATGCCGCCGTCCGGCTGTCGCGCGAGGCCTCGGTGATGCCCGTCTCATCCGCCGCCCCGCATCCGCAGGCGGGCGGTCCGTCCAGCGCGGTCAACCAGCCGCGGCCGCTGATGCCACCGGCCCGCGCCATGCCGGGGCAGAGCCCGGAAGACGGGGAAATGCTGCACCGGATCAAGTCGCTCCAGGCGGCCCGGCGGTTTCGCGACAAATTGCTGCCCAGCTGCGTCGACGGCGACGCCAATTGGGAAATCCTGCTTTATCTGGTCGAGCAGTCGCTGCTGCACCGCGTGGTGTCGGTGACCAGCGCCTGTCACGCCACGACCCTGCCGTCGACCACGGCGATGCGCAAGATCGACGAACTGGTGTCGTCGGGCTGGCTGCAGAAGCGCCCCGATCCGTCCGATCGGCGGCGCACCCTGATCGCCCCGACCGACCTGTGCCGCGAGCGGATGCGCGCCTATCTGCTGGGCCTGCCGGCCAATATCGGCACGCCCGGCTTTGAGTCGATTCAGATCCCGGCCTGAACCGGCCCGCTCAGCAGGGCCGGCCAGCCGACCGGAGCATAGGGCCGCCAGCAGCCTTCGGGCTGGGCCAGGCGGTCGGCGATGACCGCCAGGCAAAGCGGATTGTGGCCGAGCCCCAGATGGCTGGACACCACCTCGACGCTTTCATGAAGCGGGCCTTCCGCCTCGCGACAGCGCCGCCAGTCGACCAGGCCGTCGCTGCGGCTGACGATCGCAGTGGTGGGCACGGGGGCCGGGCGGGACATCTCCTCCTCGAAATTGGCCAGCGCCCGGCGCAGGGTCTCGAGCGGCCCGTCCGCCGCCACCGCCCGCGCCTCGGCCGGCCGGGTCGGCGTGCCCAGGGTAATCAGCTGGCGGACCGCCGGGGGATGGCGTTTTGCCGCCTCCCTGGCGAACAGGCCGCCAACCGAAATGCCGATCAGGCTGAGCCGGGCGCCGTGCAGGTCGGCCAGTTGGACGAGCCGGGCGGCGAGGGCGGTGAGCACAGCGCCGTCCGGCCCCAGATTGAAACCCTGGTCCCAGCCATAGACGGCGTAACGCCGCTGTTTCAGAAAATGCCGCAACGGCCAGGTCGAACGGTCGTCGGTCAGCAGACCGGGCACCACCAGCACAGGATGGCCGTCGCCTTCGGGCAGGGCGGCGAACAGCGGCGCGGCCAGACCGCATCCGACCAGTTCGGCCGCCGCCCGCATCTCGCCCGCCATCAGGAGTGATCGCAGGATCAGCCCGGCCGGGCCCGTTTGCGTGTCTGCGACCATGGCAGGGGGGTGTACCTCCTCTGGGACAACAGACATATTGTCATGGATTCCCGTGGCCGTCTCCGCGTTAGGGGCTAGACTTCGGGCGGGAAGCGTCTTTCGAGGAGGGAGCCATGGCCGGTGGCCTCGCGCGTTTGATGACCGACAATCCGCTGACGGCCCTGTTCGCGGG
>JAJFJE010000353.1 GCA_021774355.1 Alphaproteobacteria bacterium | reverse complement strand
AGGCTGGCGACGCCGCCAACGAGGCCGCCCGCAGCCTGGGCGCCGCGCTGGCCGCCCGCACGGAAGACCTGAAGAAGGCGACCGCCGATGCCCGCGAGGCGCGCAGTGCCATCGGCGGCGCCCTGGACGCCCTGTCCTCGGCCACCCGCTCGACCACCGACGCCCTGACTGGCACGATCGGCAGCCTGGAAAGCCAGATCGACCAGCGCTTCAACCGGGTGGTGGAGGGCGCCAAGGCCGCAACCAACGCCGCCGCCGAGGCGGGCGGCCTGTTGCAGCGCCAGGCCGATTCGCTGGCCGCCATCGGCGACAACACGGCCCGCACCATCGACGGCGCCACCGCCCGCATCGGCCAGAGCCTGGCCGACATGGACAAGGCGGCCGGCCGCATCGGCGTGGCGGCCGACGGCGTCGCCGCCGCCGAACGGGAACGGATCGCCGCGATCGACGGGGCGGCCTCGCGGATGGAAGCCGCCAACAGCGAATTTTCCGACCAGATTTCGGCGATGCGGACGAATCTGGGCGCGTTGGAGGATCGGGTGGGCGAGGTCAGCCGCCGGCTGGCCGGGGCGAGCGAACAGATTGCCGGCGAAATGGCGCGCCTGGAGGAGGTTGCCCAGACCAGCGGCAACGCCCTGGCCGGCGCCTTCGGCTCGGCCACCCGCACCAGCCAGACCATGAATGAAGCGACCGAGCAGGTTATCGGCCGGCTGCAACAGGTCGAGCGCAGCATGCGCCAGATCGTCACCGCCAGCCAGGGCGAGGTCGGCAAGGCGGTCACCGACCTGACCCATCTGGGCGAGGCCCTGCGCCGGCTGGCGGCCGAACAGGCGGAGATTTCGGCGTCCGCCGGACAGAAGGCAACGGCCGCGCGGGAGCAGTTGCGCAAGGTCGCCGACGAGATCGCCAATGCCGGCAACGAGGCAACCGCCCGGGTTCACGCCGCGGGCGATGCCCTGCGTGCCAATACCAGCGTCTTCGAAAGCAGCTCCGATCTGGTCTTCGGCAAGATCGAAGAAGTCGGCAACAATTTCGACAAGCTGGCGACCCGGGTCGGCGCCGCCGTCGCCGAGGCCCAGACCCGGGGGATCGACGCCGCCCGCGTCGCCGGCGAAACCGCCCGGGAGTTGAGCCGCGCCAGCGAACGGCTGCAGGAAGACCTGAAGGCGATCCAGGAGACCGTCGAGACCCACGCCGCCACCATCGGCGCGGTCGCCAGCCGCGCCGCCGAACAGATCGACCAGGCGAGCGACCGCTTCGGCACCCAGGCGGAACATCTGGACGGCGCCGCCGGCCAGGCCGCAGGCAGCATCGACGGCGTGGCCAAGGCGATGCAGCGCCAGGCCTCCGATATCATCGCCACGGCGGACCATGCGGTGCAGCGGCTGAACACGGTGGTGACCAGCTTCCGCCAGCGCGCCGATGCCCTGGCCGACGCCGCTGCCGGGGCCGAGCGGCGGATCGGCGAAAGCGCCGGTGCCCTGGGCGGCCATGCCCAGATCCTGATGGGCGCCGCCGAGACCAGCGAAGGCCGCCTGGAACGGGTCGGCGAGCTGATCGGCCGGCGCAGCCGCGACCTGGAAAGTGCCACGGAGCGGGCGGCCGCCCGGATCGACGGCTCGGTCCAGGCCTTGCAGCGCCATGTCGAGGCGGTGGGCAGCGCCAGCACTCGGGCAACCACCGAGGCCCAGCGCGCCAACACGGCGTTGGAAACCGTGGCCGCCGGGATCGACGAGCGGATTTCCGGGGCCCGGGAGCAGGTCGCCGATGCCGAGCGCGGCCTGGGCGAATTCGTCGCCAAGCTCGAGGCCACGGCCCAGGGCATCGTCGCCAGCCTCAACCTCCTGGTCGAGACGTTGAACCGGGACGATGTCCGCCTGGCCGCCGAGGCCACCGAGGCGATCGGCAAGCTGCGCGAGATGGGCCAGGCCATTGCCGGGGAACGGGCGGCCCTGGTCGAATCCTCGGTCAAGAGCCGCGAGGAAATCGAGGAAGCCATCGTCATGGCGACCAAGCGCGGCGCCGAACTCAAGACCCTGTCCGAGCAGACCGCCCTGGCGCTGGGCCAGATTTCCCAGAACCTCAGCACCGAGACCAGGTCCCTGACCCTGTCGGCGGACGAGGCCCGGCGCATGATCGGCGACGTCGCCCAGGCCGTCGCCAGCCAGGTGACCGCCCTGACCGATGCCGCCGCCCGGGTCGACGCCCAGCGCCGGGGGATCGAGGACAGCGATCGCAAGATGCGCAAGCAGGCGGCCATGGCCGCCTCGGCCTCGGTGGTCGACGGCCTCAACGCCCTGTCGGTCGATCTCTCCCGCACCCTGGAGGACGAATTGCCCGAGGAGGTCTGGCGGCGCTATCTGGGCGGCGAGAAGGGCATTTTCGCCCGCCGCCTGGGCAGCCAGAAGGAGCGTTCGGGCCAGGAACGCATCGCCAATAAATATCGGCAGGACGGCGAGTTCCGCACCTATGTCGACCGCTACCTCCGGCAATTCGACGAATTGATCCGGCGGGCGGCCGATGCCGATGACGAGGACGTGCTGATCGCCGCCCTGCGCTCTTCCGATGTCGGCAAGCTTCACCGGGTTCTCACGGTGGCGCTGGGTCGCGACCGCTAGCCCGTTCGCGTGGGCAAGACGACCAAGTCCCGGCGCTGGCGGGTCCGGCGGCGCTTTGTGGCCCTGTTTCCGGTGGCGGTGCTGCTGTTCACCGCCAATCTGGTGCTGCTCTACCGGGTCCTGCCGGTGCCGCTTACCCCGCTGATGGTGCTGCGCCTGTTCGAAGGGGAGGCGCTGCACAAGGACTGGGTTGGCCTCGACGCCATTGCCCCGGCCATGGTGCGGGCGGTGATTGCCTCGGAAGACACCAAGTTCTGCTTCCATCACGGCTTCGATTGGCAGGCCATCGGCTCGGCCCTCGACGATCTGGGCGACGGCGAAGGGCGGCGCGGCGGCTCGACCATCAGCCAGCAGACCGCCAAGAATGTCTGGCTGTGGCCCGGCCGGTCCTGGCTGCGCAAGGGCTTCGAGGCCTATTTCACGGTCTGGATCGAGCTGTTGTGGCCGAAGTCCCGGATCATCGAGGTCTATCTCAACGTGATCGAATTCGGTCCTGGCCTTTATGGCGTGGAAAGCGCCGCCCGCCACCTGTTCGGCAAGACCGCCGCCACCCTGTCGGCGCGCGAGGCCGCCTTGCTGGCCGCCGTCCTGCCCAATCCGCGCCGCCTGTCGGCGGCCGTGCCCTCGGCCTATGTCCGGGGGCGCACCGGCATCATCCTGTCGCGCATGCCCGCCGTCGGCGACGGCGACTGGCCGCCCTGCATAGCGCCCTGACCGCTGGCCCGATACGGGGACGCCGTGTCCCCGTATCTCACCTGGTCAAACTCAGAACGGGATTTCGTCGTCGAGTGCCGGACCGCGGCCGCCACCGCCGCCACCGCCACCGGAACGGCCAGCGCCGAAACCGCCACCGCCATAGCCGCCACCGCCACCGCCGCCATATTCGTCATCGGAGCTGCCGCCGCCACCGCCGTCGCCCTTGCCGTCGAGCAGGGTCAACTCGCCGCGGAAGCGTTGCAGCACCACTTCGGTGGAATATTTCTCGACCCCGTCCTTGTCGGTCCATTTCCGGGTCTGCAGCTGACCCTCGACATAGACCTTGGAGCCCTTGCGCAGATATTGCTGGGCAATGCGGGCCAGATTCTCGTTGAAGATCACCACCCGGTGCCACTCGGTCCGCTCCTTGCGCTCGCCCGAGTTCTTGTCCTTCCAGGATTCCGACGTGGCGACCGAAAGATTGACCACCGGATTGCCATCCTGCAGCGAACGCGATTCCGGATCGCGCCCCAGATTGCCGACCAGGATAACCTTGTTCACGCTGCCTGCCATGGCCTTCCCCCTCGCGTCCCGCGCATTGACGGAATAAGAACGTAATAGGAACATACCTGCCGAGTCGAGCGGTCTTTGTAACGGGCGACTCGCAGGACGGGCTGTTGTAGCCCATATTCGGGCTGGCCGACCACCGCAGCCGTCACCGGCCGAGGTCGGCCTCCCCCTTTGTCGCGTCAGCCAGCTGTCGGAGTGCCTGGTCCATGTCCTTGAAAGTGATCTCGGTCCGGGGCGCCCGCGAACACAATCTGAAAAATATCGACGTCGACATTCCGCGCGACCGCCTGGTGGTGATCACCGGCCTGTCGGGCTCGGGCAAGTCGTCGCTGGCCGTCGATACGATCTATGCCGAGGGCCAGCGGCGCTATGTGGAAAGCCTCTCGGCCTATGCCCGCCAGTTCCTGGAATTGATGCAGAAGCCCGACATGGACCACATCGACGGCCTGTCGCCGGCGATTTCCATCGAGCAGAAGACGACCAGCCGCAATCCCCGCTCGACGGTCGGCACGGTCACGGAAATCTACGATTATCTGCGCCTGCTCTATGCCCGGGTCGGCGTGCCCTATTCCCCCGCCACCGGCCTGCCCATCGAAAGCCAGACCATCAGCCAGATGGTCGACCGGATCCTCGCCCTGGCCGAGGGCAGCCGCCTGCTGCTGCTCGCCCCGCTGGTCCGGGGACGCAAGGGCGAGTACCGCAGGGAACTGGCCGACCTGCAGAAGCGCGGCTTCCAGCGGGTCAAGATCGACGGCACGCTCTACGAGATCGGCGAGGCCCCCGCCCTGAACAAGAAGCTGAAGCACGATATCGACGTGGTGGTCGACCGTGTGGTGGTGCGCGACAACATCGCCGCGCGCCTGGCCGACAGCCTGGAAACCGCCCTCAAGCTGGCCGAGGGCATCGCCGTTGCCGAGAATGCGGATAATGGCGAGCGGGTGATTTTCTCGGAAAAATTCGCCTGTCCGGTGTCGGGCTTCACCATCGACGAGATCGAGCCCCGGCTGTTCTCGTTCAACAATCCCTACGGCGCCTGCCCGGTCTGCGACGGCCTGGGCACCAAGCTCGCTTTCGATCCCGAGCGGGTGATCCCCGACGATGCCCTGTCGATCGCCGATGGCGCCATCGCCCCGTGGTCGCGCTCGGTCAGCACCTTCTTCCACCAGACCCTGGAAAACCTCGCACGGATCTACAAGTTCAGCCTGACCAAGCCGTGGCGCGACCTGCCGCCCAAGACCCGCGAGCTGCTGCTCTATGGTTCGGGCAAGGAACCGGTGACTCTGGTCTTTGAGGACGGGTTGCGCCGCTTCCAGACGACCAAGCCCTTCGAAGGCGTGGTGCCCAATCTGGAACGGCGCTGGCGCGAGACCGACAGCGACTGGATGCGCGAGGAACTGGCCGTGTTCCAGTCCTCGGCGAAATGCGAAGTCTGCGGCGGCCACCGCCTCAAGCCGGAAGCCCTGGCGGTCAAGATCGGCGGCCTGCATATCGGCGAAGTCACCGGCAAGTCGATCTTCGAGGCGGCCCGCTGGTTCGCCGACCTCGACCCCCTGCTGACCCCGAAGCAGCGCGAGATCGCCAGCCGCATCCTGAAGGAAATCAACGAGCGCCTTGGCTTCCTCAACAATGTCGGGCTCGATTACCTGACCCTGGCCCGCGGCTCGGGCAGCCTGTCGGGCGGCGAAAGCCAGCGCATCCGCCTCGCCTCCCAGATCGGCTCGGGGCTGACCGGCGTGCTCTATGTCCTGGACGAACCCTCCATCGGCCTGCACCAGCGCGACAATGGCCGCCTGCTGGAGACCCTGAAGCACCTGCGCGACCTGGGCAACACGGTGATCGTGGTGGAGCACGACGAGGATGCCATCCTGACCGCCGACCACGTCATCGACATGGGTCCGGCGGCGGGCATCCATGGCGGCGAGATCGTGGCCCAGGGCACCCCGGCCGAGATCATGGCCAATCCGGCCAGCCTGACCGGTCACTACCTGGCCGGCCGCCGCATGGTTCCCGGCCCGGCGTCGCGCCGGCCGATCAACCCGGCGCGCCTGCTGTCCGTGATCGGCGCCACCGGCAACAATCTGAAGGGGGTAACGGCCCATGTGCCGCTCGGCACCTTCACCTGCGTTACCGGCGTGTCGGGCGGCGGCAAGTCGACCCTGGTGGTCGAGACCCTGTATAAGGGCCTGGCCAAGAAGCTGAACGGCGCCCGCGACCTGCCCGCCCCCCATGACCGGATCGACGGGCTGGAACATCTGGACAAGGTCATCGATATCGACCAGTCGCCGATCGGCCGCACCCCGCGCTCGAATCCGGCGACCTATACCGGTGCCTTCACGCCCATCCGCGACTGGTTCGCCGGCCTGCCCGAGGCGCTGGCCCGGGGCTACAAGCCGGGCCGCTTCTCGTTCAACGTCAAGGGCGGCCGCTGCGAGGCCTGCCAGGGCGACGGCATGATCAAGATCGAGATGCACTTCCTGCCCGACGTCTATGTGCAATGCGACGTGTGCAAGGGCCGGCGCTACAATCGAGAGACCCTTGAAGTTACCTTCAAGGACAAGTCGATTGCCGACGTGCTGGACATGACGATCGAGGAGGGCGCCGCGTTCTTCAAGGCGGTGCCCGCGGTGCGCGACCGGCTGGAGACCCTGAAGCAGGTCGGGCTCGGCTATATCAAGGTCGGCCAGCAGGCCACCACCCTGTCGGGGGGCGAGGCCCAGCGGGTGAAGCTGGCCAAGGAACTGGCCAAGCGGGCAACCGGCCGCACCCTCTATATCCTGGACGAGCCGACCACCGGCCTGCATTTCGAGGATGTCCGCAAGCTGCTGGAGGTGCTCCACGCCCTGGTCGACAGCGGCAATTCGATGCTGGTGATCGAGCATAATCTGGAGGTCATAAAGACCGCCGACTGGCTGATCGACCTGGGGCCGGAGGGCGGCGACGGCGGCGGCACCATCGTCGCCGAGGGGCCGCCCGAAGCGGTCGCCAAGGTCGCCGCCAGCCATACCGGGCATTATCTCGCCGGGATCCTGCAACGCGACCGCCGGGCAGCCAAGCGCCAGGCGATCGCGGAATAGGCCCGGTCATGGCCCGTTTTGCGCCCGGCGACCCGCTGCCCCGCGCCGGCTTCACCGATCCCCGGGGCCGGCCCGTCGACCTGGCCGATGCGAGCCATGCCGGCCATCCCCTGGTCCTCGCCCTGGCCCGCCCCGAAGCGGCCGCAGATGCCGCCCGTGGCCTGGCCGCCATGGGCGACGCCCTGGCCGCCGTCGGGGCCCTGGCCTTCGTGGTCAGCACCGCGGTGCCACCGCGCTGGGCGGCGGGTACGCCGCTTGTGGTGGCGACCCCCGAGACCTTGTCCGGGGTGGCCGAGGGGCTGGTGCTGCTCGACCGGACCGGCACCTGCCTTGCCCTGCTGGCGCCGGACGCGCTGGACCGGGCGCTGGCCCTGCTGGCCGCCGACGAAGCGCGGCGGCCGCGCACCCTGGTCGCCGCCCAGGCCCCGGTCCTGCTTCTCGAGCGGGTCCTCGACGAGCCGCTATGCCGGGGGCTGCTGGATTATTGGTCGGCGCAGCCCAAGCGCGACAACGAGGTCGCCTCGGCCAAAGGGGCGAGCGGCGCCTATGGCGAGGCCCGGAAGCGCCGCAGCGACGTCACGGTCACCGACCCGGCCCTGGTCGGCGCGGTCATGGCCGCCTTTGGCCAACGGGTCATTCCGCCCGTGCACAAGGCGTTCCGGGTCGCCATCCAGAGCGCCGAGGCGTTTCGCATCGGCTGCTACAGTGCCGAGCAGCAGGGCGCCTTCGCCCGGCACCGGGACAATACCACGCCCTACACGGCCCATCGCAGCTTCGCCGTCAGCCTCAATCTGAACGACGGCTACGCCGGTGGCGCCCTGACCTTCCCGGAATTCGGCCCCATGTGCTATGCCCCCCCGCCCGGCGGC
>JAJFJE010000352.1 GCA_021774355.1 Alphaproteobacteria bacterium | reverse complement strand
TGGGCGATTCGATGGAGCCGAAATTCCAGGCGGGCGACCTGCTGTTCGTCAATCCCAACCTGCCGCCGGTCAGGGGCTGCTTCGTGGTGGTCGAGATGGGCGCCCACGAGGCCTATGTGAAGCAGTTCATCCGCCAGTCCGACGATTTTCTGGTCCTGCGCGAGTTCAACCCCGAGAGCCGGGAATTCGCCGTGCCGTCGGCCGCCGTCAAGGCGATCTACCGGGTGGTCGGCAGCTGGGAGGGGCGCTGACGCCGCGGGCATTCGCCCGGAAACATTGGCGGCGCAATCTGCCGCCGGGGTGTTTGGGAGGCGCGCGATAGGCCAGCCATCATGGCCGGGCGGGACCGCCGCATTCAGATCCCGCCATGCCAGGCAAGCTTTGCCAGGATCGTCATGACCGGGCTTGTCCCGGTCATCCACGCCCCTGTCGCGGCCATGACGGCAGGCTACAGGGTGCTTTCCGATTCATCGCGCAGCGCCGCGGCCGCTTCCGACGGCGAGCCGGAATCCCTTCGCCGGACCATGGGCTAGCGCCGCTCCGCCGCCATGGCCAGGATGCGGTCCGCGTTCAGGATCACCAGCAGGCCGACCGGCAGGCGGACCACGCCATTGGCGAGGTGGCGCCAGCGACTGTCCAGGGTCGGCGGCGGTGCCTCGTCGTCTTCGGCCGCCAGTTCGACGACCTCGCCGACGGCATCGACCAGCAGGGTGTAGGTTTCCGATTTCCAGCTGACGGTCACCCCGACCCGACGCACCACGGCCTCGGCCTTGCCGACGCGCAGCACGTCGCGCATGTCGATCGCGGTGACGATCTTGCCGCGTAGATTGATCAGCCCGGCAACTTCGGGCGGACCCAGGGGAACCCGGGTGATCCGCTCGGGGACGACAATGTCCTGGACATCCAGAATCGGCAGGCCAAACAGCTGGCCGGCCACCGTCATGGTCACGAATTGCCGGCGCTGGGCGGTCTTTCCGGGCTCGGCGTCGACGTTGCGCAAGGCCTCTGCCATCGCAGGTGCTCCCTTAAATTGCCCGGCGATTGTGGCCCCTCCAGGTTAACGAATCCCTCCGTGCCCGGTCGGCCGGGGACGCCTGGCCAGGCCGGTCCGGGGGCACGGCGCGGCCGGTTCAGTTCCCGGCGTCGAAGCGGCGGATTGCCCGGGTTGCCGGCGACGTCGGCGCGATATGGGCCTCGGCCCGGATCCGCGCCTCGAGCACGGCCCGGGGCTCGACGGTCACCGCCATCACATGGGCGGTCGCGTGGACCACCGTCGCGGCGTCACGGACCAGGGCGACATGCCCCATGTAACATAGCAGATCGCCACGGCGCAGGGCCTCGCCCGGCGCCACCGGCCGGCCAAGCTTGGCCTGCTGGTCGGAATCCCGCGGGCAGGGCGTGGCGCAGGCGGCCAGGGCGGCCTGGACCAGGCCGGAGCAGTCGATCCCCTCGCCGCTGCGTCCACCCCACAGATAGGGCGTGCCGAGCAGCCGCTCGGCGACCGCGACGGGATCGCTTTCGGGCCGGTCGAGGGCCACGGCATGGCCGGAAAAGACAAAGCCGCCGCCGGCCAGGCACAGCCACCGGCCAACTGTTTCGGTCACCGTCAGAAGGGCCCCGAGGGGCAAGGTCGACAGGGTCGGCTGCTTGAGATCGGGCTGGCCGTAGAGATGGCTGCAGACGGCGCTGACCCGGTGGGTGGCGGGCGCCTGGACCGGACCCAGCGCCGCCGCCGGAACGAAGCCGACATAGCCGTCGGTCGCCAGCTGACCCCAGCACCACGCGCCCAGTTGCTCATAGGCCGTGAAGCCCTCGCCGAACAGCACCTCGCTGTCGAGCGGACAATGGCGATCCGGCCGTGGCCGCAGCGGCGCGCGGGGCACGGTGACCTGCAGCGCGACACCGTCGGCGTAGCGGTCGGCCATCACCAGCCCCTCCAGATGGCGGGCGGCGAGATCCGGGCGGGCGGGGGTCACCCGCGGGTCGAAGCCGAGGGTCGCGGTCGGGCTCATAAGGCGGCCTCGTCGAAGCGGTCGGCGATGACTTCGAACAGGGTGCGGATGGTCATCGCCTCGCCGCCGACCGGGCGCCCGGGCGCCGCCTTGGCAGTCCAGGCGAACAGGTCCAGATGGGCCCAGTGCGCGGTCTCGGTCACGAAGCGCTGGAGGAACAGGGCGGCTGTGATGGCGCCGGCGAAGCCGCCATCCGAGACATTGTTGAGGTCGGCCACCTTGGACTCGAGCCAACCGTCATAGCCGGGCCACAGCGGCAGGCGCCAGGCCGGGTCGCGCAGGCGCCGGCCGGTCGCCGTGATCGCGGCGGCCAGATCGTCGTCGGTGGTGAACAGGGCCGGCAGGTCGGGCCCCAGGGCGACCCGTGCGGCGCCGGTCAGGGTGGCAAAATCGATCAGGAGATCGGGCGCGTCCTCGTCGGCCTCGGCCAGGGCATCGGCCAGGACCAGGCGGCCCTCGGCATCGGTGTTGCCGATTTCCACGGTCAGCCCCTTGCGCGAGGGAAAGACATCGCCGGGCCGCATGGCATTGCCGGCAACCGCGTTCTCGACCGCCGGGATCAGCACCCGCAGGCGCAGGTTCAGCCCGGCATCCATGATCATGTGGGCAAGCCCCAGGGCCTGGGCGGCACCGCCCATGTCCTTCTTCATCAAAAGCATGCCCGCCGAGGGCTTGAGGTCGAGGCCGCCCGTATCGAAGCACACCCCCTTGCCGACCAGGGTCAGGCGCGGCGCGTCCGGCTCGCCCCACACCAGGTCGATCAGCCGCGGCGCCCGCTCCGCCGCCCGGCCCACCGCGTGAATCAGCGGATAGCCGGCGTCCAGCAGGTCCTCGCCGATGATCACCCCGACCCGGGCGTCGTGGACCGCCGCCAGGCGCAGGGCCGCCGCAGCCAGTTCCGCCGGCCCCATGTCCTGGGCCGGGGTGTTGACCAGGTCGCGGACGAAAGTGATCGCTTCCGCGGTCCGCCGGACATGGTCGAGATCGGCACCGTCGGGCGGCACCAGCAGCGGCGTGCGTTGGGCCGCAGCCGGATCGGCCTCCTTGTAGCGGCCAAAGGCATAGCGCCCCAGGACCCAGGCCAGGGTGGCGGCATTGGCCTCGTCGGGGCCGAGCGGCGTCGCCAGTTCGTAACAGCCCGGCGGCAGGGCGGCGGACAGGGCGGCAAACGGATAGGGTTGGGTCCCATCGGGTGCGGGCGCGCCGAACAGCACCGAGCCAAGGCCGCCATCGGCGCCCGGGACCAGCAGGTGGCTGCCGGGCCGGCCGGTAAAGCCGACCGCCCCGGCCCATGCCTTGGCATGGGCCGGGATGGTGTCGGCCTCGACCACATGGATCGGGACGGCACCGTCGCGCCGGGCGACCAGGGGCAGCGGAATCGACAGAGACAGGGAGGGGGCGGGATCGGACATGCCGGTTGCGTCGCTGGAGGGGATCACGAAAACTCGCCACGGAAGAGATTCGGCCGCGAGTCTAGCATTTTCAGGAGCGCTGCCTATGGCATCTGCCAGCTACCGCCCGGTCCTGGTGATCGGCGACCGCAATTATTCCAGTTGGTCGCTGCGGCCCTGGCTGGCCCTGCGCCATGCCGGCATCGCCTTCGACGAACGCCCGGTCAAGCTGCGCCAGGGCGAGGCCACCCGGGCGGCCATCGCGGTGCAGTCGCCGACCGGCCGGATTCCGGTGTTGAAGCTGGCCGACGCCATCATCCCCGAAACCATCGCGATCATCGAATGGGCCAATGAGGCGGCGCCGGACGCCCGCCTGTTGCCGGAAGATGGCCTGGCCCGCGCCTTGTGCCGGGCCGCCAGCGCCGAAATGCATGCCGGCTTCGCCGCCCTGCGCAACCAGTGCCCGATGGACATTGCCCAGCGCCTGCCGGCACCGCCGATGACCGCCGACCTGGCGCGCGACATCGCCCGTGTCGAGGTCCTGTGGCGCGATTGCCGGCACCGCTTCGGCCAGGACGGCCCCTATCTGTTCGGCCATTTCACCATGGCCGACGCGATGTTTGCCCCGGTCGCCACGCGCTTCGCGAGCTATGGCATCGAACTCGGCCAGACCGCCCGCGACTATGTCGCGACAATCTATCGCGATCACCACTTCCAGGCCTGGCAGGCCGCGGCCCTGGTCGAACGGGACGCCGCCCAAACCGCCCCGTAACGGCATCGCGGGAAAACAAATCGGGCCGGGGTCACCGACCTGTCACAGAACAGCAATAGGCTGTGGCGCGCTGGGTGGGGCGCTTGGCGGCGCTTTCCGAACGCCGCCCTTATGACACGAGGTACCCGATGATCAATTTGAAGCCGATGTGGCGGCCCGCCGCTTTGGCAGGCGCGCTGCTGCTTTCGTCGATCGGCGCCAGTTTTGCGGCCGATATTTCCGGCGCCGGTGCGACCTTCCCATTCCCGATCTACGCCAAATGGGCCGATGCCTACAAGAAGGAGACCGGCAACGGGCTCAACTACCAGTCGATCGGTTCGGGCGGCGGGATCAAGCAGATCAAGGCCAAGACGGTCACCTTCGGTGCGTCGGACATGCCCTTGAAGCCCGAAGACCTGGCGGAAGCGGGCCTGATCCAGTTTCCCACGGTGATGGGCGGCGTGGTGCCGGTGGTCAACCTGGACGACATCGCGCCCGGACAACTGACCCTGGACGGCCCGACCCTCGCCAAGATCTTCATGGGTGAAGTGACGGCCTGGAACGACCCGGCCATCGCCGCCCTCAATCCCGGCGTCGCCCTGCCCAGCAACGCCATCGCCGTGGTCCATCGCTCGGACGGTTCGGGCACCACCTTCATCTATTCCGACTACCTGGCCAAGGTCAGCCCGGACTGGAAGGAAAAGGTCGGCACCAACACCTCCCTGGAATGGCCGGTCGGCATCGGCGCCAAGGGCAATGAAGGCGTCGCCAACAATGTCGCCCAGACCAAGGGCGCCATCGGCTATGTGGAATATGCCTATGCCAAGCAGAACGGCCTGACCTTCACCAAACTGGTCAATGCGGAAGGCCAGGCGGTTGCCCCGACAGCCGAGAATTTCCAGGCGGCCGCGGCCGGCGCCGACTGGGCCCATTCGGATGGCTTCTACGTCATCCTGACCGACGAGCCGGGCGCCAAGTCCTGGCCGATTTCGGGTGCCACCTTCATCCTGGTCTACAAGAAGCCCGATGATCCGGCCGCCACCGCCGAGGCCCTGAAATTCTTCGATTGGGCCTACAAGAACGGCGATGCCATGGCCGAGGACCTGGCCTATGTGCCGATGCCCGACTCCGTGGTGAAGCTGATCCAGGACACCTGGAGCAGCATGGTTCTCGACGCCAACGACAAGCCGGTCTATTCGGCGATGTGACGACTCCCGGGGGGAGAGCAGCCCTGGCCGCTCTCCCCCGGGGCTTCCTTGAAGTTTGGGGATTCGGCCATGGCAACACACGATGCCGTACAGGAGCTCGCTGTCGCGCGGGGACGCTCGGTGACCCGCTTCGCCCTGACCGACGCCCTGTTCCACGGCGCCACGCGGGCATGCGCGATCCTGGTCCTGGTCATCCTGGGCGGCGTCGCCATTTCCCTGCTGGCAGGCTCGTGGACGGCGATTTCGCAGTTCGGCTTTTCGTTCCTGATCACCGAGAGCTGGAACCCGGTAACCGAACGTTTCGGCGCGCTGGCCCCGATCTACGGCACCCTCATGACGGCCGCGCTGGCCATGGTCATCGCGGTGCCCCTGGGCCTCGGCATCGCCGTCTTCCTGACCGAGCGCTGCCCCATCGTCCTGCGCCGGCCGATCGGCACCGCCGTCGAGTTGCTGGCCGGCATTCCCAGCATCATCTACGGCATCTGGGGCCTGTTCGTGTTCGCCCCGTTCCTCCAGCAAACGGTCCAGCCGGCGATCATCGCCACCTTCAAATCGGTGCCCTGGCTGTCCTCCCTGTTCGCCGGGCCGCCCTATGGCATCGGGGTGCTGACCGCCGCCCTCATCCTGTCCATCATGGTCCTGCCGTTCATCACGTCGATCACCCGGGACGTCTTCGACACGGTGCCGCCGGTGCTCAAGGAATCGGCCTATGGCCTGGGCTGCACCACCTGGGAAGTGGTCCGCCGGGTGGTCCTCCCCTATACCCGAACCGGGGTCATGGGCGGCATCATGCTGGGTCTTGGCCGGGCCCTGGGCGAGACCATGGCGATCACCTTCGTGATCGGCAATGCGCACCGCATCTCGCCCTCGCTGTTTGCCCCCGGGACGACCATCTCGGCGACCATCGCCAATGAATTCACCGAGGCTGTCGGGGACGTCTATACCTCGTCGCTGATCGCCCTGGGGCTGATCCTGTTCATCATCACCTTCATCGTCCTGGCGGCGGCACGCTACATGCTGATGCGCCTCGATGCCCGGACCGGAGGCTGAGCCAGCATGACCCGCCACGACAAACGCAAGCTGACCGACCGGGTGATGATGGGGCTGTGCGCCGCCGCCGCCGTCATCGGCCTCGGCTGGCTGACCCTGATCCTCGGCGCCCTGCTCTATGAGGGCCTGGCCGGTCTGTCGCCGGCCGTGTTCACCGAAATGGCGCCGCCCCCAGGCGAGGATGGTGGCCTGCTGAACGCCATCTATGGCAGCCTGGTGATGACCGTCATTGCCGTCGCCCTGGGCACGCCGATCGGTGTCCTGGCCGGCACCTATATGGCGGAATATGGCCGCCACAGCCGCCTGACCGTGGTTGTCCGCTTCATCAACGACATTCTGCTGTCCGCCCCGTCGATCATTGTCGGCCTGTTCGTCTATGAATTGATGGTCACCCGGATGGGCCATTTCTCGGCCATTGCCGGGGCGGTCGCCCTGGCCATCCTGGTCGTGCCGGTGGTGGTGCGGACCACCGAGGACATGCTGAACCTGGTCCCCAATGCCCTGCGCGAGGCGGGGACGGCGGTCGGCGCGCCGCGCTGGCTGGTGATCCGCAGCGTGATCTATCGGGCCGCCCAGGCCGGCATGGTGACCGGCGTCCTGCTGGCGGTGGCGCGGATTTCCGGGGAAACCGCGCCGCTGCTGTTCACCGCCTTGAATAACCAGTTCTGGAGCACCGATCTCAACGCTCCGATGGCCAGCCTGCCGGTGACCATCTTCCAGTTCGCGCTCAGCCCCTATGAGGACTGGCAGCGCCTGGCCTGGGCCGGCGCCATCGTCATCACCTTTACCGTTCTCGGTCTCAGCATCCTTGCCCGCAGCCTCACCGGCCCGCGGCGCGAACGGTGATAGAGGAGCCTGCCATGCCCGCCTTTGCCGCCCCCACGGATCGCCCCTCGAAACTCGAAGTCCGTTCGCTGTCGTTCTATTATGGCCGCCAGAAGGCCCTGAACGACGTGTCTCTGTCCCTGCCCGAGCGCAGCGTGACCGCCTTCATCGGCCCGTCAGGCTGCGGCAAATCGACCCTGCTGCGGGTCTTCAACCGGATCTACGAGCTCTATCCCCACCAGCGGGCCGAGGGCGAGGTGCTGCTCGACGGCCGCAACATCCTCGACCGCTCGCTCGACCTGAACCTCTTGCGCTCGCGCATCGGCATGGTGTTTCAGCGCCCGACGCCGTTTCCCATGTCGATCTACGAGAACATCGCCTTCGGCATCCGGCTCTATGAGCGGCTGAGCAAGGCCGATGTCGATGCGCGGGTCGAAGCCGCCCTGCGCCGGGCCGCCTTGTGGGACGAGGTCAAGGACAAGCTGCAGGCCAGCGGCCTCAGCCTGTCGGGCGGTCAGCAGCAGCGCCTGTGCATCGCCCGCACGGTCGCGGTAAAGCCGGAGGTGATCCTGCTCGACGAGCCGGCCTCGGCGCTGGATCCCATCTCGACGGCCAAGGTCGAGGAACTGATCGGCGAACTCGAAACCGACTACACCATCGCCATCGTCACCCACAACATGCAGCAGGCCGCCCGCATCTCCCGCCACACGGCTTTCATGTATCTGGGCGAACTGATCGAATTCGGCGCCACGGAACAGATGTTCACCGCCCCCAAGGAAGCCAAGACCAGCGAATACATGACCGGCCGCTTCGGCTGAACCGAGCCCGCGGCGCCCTCAGCCCCGGTCGTCCTCAGCCCTGGTCGTCGCGGGCCGACAGCTTGAGGCCCTGTTCGCGATAAAAGCGCGCCGCCCCCGGATGGAGCGGGATGGCGACGCCGTCCAGCGCGTGTTCGATCGCGATATCGGCGGCCCGGGGATGGCCGGCCTTGAGCACATGGCCATTGGCCGGGTCGAACAACGCCCTGGTCAGGGCATAGACCAGGGCCTCGTCAATTTCGGCCGCGACCACCCATTGGGCGCCGACCTTGACCGTCGCAATTTCGGCAATGCCGTCATAGGTCCCGGCCGGAATGACATCCGGCCTGAAGAAGGCATATTGCGCGGTCAGCCGTTCCACCACCGGCCCGGTCAGGGGCAGCAGGTCGACCAGGCCACGCGCCGCCAGGTCGGCGATGCTGGGCGTCGGGGTGCCGCCGACAAAAAAGAACGCGTCGAGTTCGCCATCGGCCAGGCTGTCGGTGGCCTGGGACGGATCGGCATCGCGGATCGCCAGGTCTTTCTCCCGGATGCCGAATGCCTTGAGGATCAGGCGGGCGTCGACCCGGCTGCCCGAACCGTCCCGGTCCAGCGACACCCGTTTGCCCTTCAGCTCCTCGATCCGGCGGATGCCGGCCTTGCGTGCCACGACCAATTGCAGGCTTTCGGGGTACAGATTGGCGATGACCCGAAGATTGGCCAGCGCCGGCTTGCCCTTGAACAGGCCGGTACCGGTCTGCGCCCAGTAGGTCACGTCCGCCTGGGCGAGAGCGGTCTCCACGGTGCCGGCCGCGACCGCCCGGACATTGACGACAGAGCCCTCGCTGGTTTCGGCGGACACCACCAGCCCATCGACCCCGCAAGGGGTCCCGGCATCGCAGTCGGGGCGCCCCGGGGGATGGGACAACAGGCGGGCCAGGGTCTCGCCAACCGGAAAATAGGTGCCGGCGGCACTGCCCGTCGCGATGCGCAGATAGCGTGCCGAACCATTGTCCCCCGCGGCCCCGGCCCGCAGCACGGTCACGGCAAGCGCACCGCCAGCCAGCAGGACAACGCCGCCGCCAATCAAGGCACGCCGCGACAGGCCATTGCGATGTGAAACGCCTTGGTCACGCGGCACGCTGCGCCGCTGCGGCGGCGCCGCTTTGGCAGAGGCTGGAAGACGATCATCGCCCATCGGGGGCACCCTGGTTCTATGCCCGATCATCCGCCCGCCGGCTGCGACGTGCAAGAACAATGGGGTCACATAGAACCAACGTCACCGGACCCTTGCGGTTCCGGCCGCCCTCACCCGCGCGGCAGCAGGCCCCAGAACGCCAGCAATTCCGCGGTGCTGCAGACGCCGACGTCGGCGACCAGATCGCCGAACGCCTGGGGCGGATGCCCGCAGCCGGCGGCGCTGTCGATCGGCACGGCGTGGCCGACTCCGGTCAGCCGGACGAATTCCACCATCCGACGGCCGGTGCGATCGGTCCAATAGTCCCGGGTGAACGGCCCGACGGACTCGCTGCGCGGCGGCAACTGGTCGAGACCCGACAGGGCACGCCACTGGTCGCGGACCCGGTCCCCGTTGGACGGTGCGACCACGGCGTCGTCCTGGCCCTGCCAGACCGACACCGGCGGCCACGGCCCGTGGTGCGGGTTGCCGTCGGTGACGTCGGCGGCCAGGGCCTTGGGGTCGTCGGTGCCGCTGCCGGCCATGGCGAGCGGGGCGGTCAGGAACAGCGTCGCGGCGCCGACCGGCATCGAACTGAAGACGCCGGCGCCGGCAAACATGTCCGGATAGGCCGCGATCATGACCAGGGCCATGCTGCCGCCCGCCGAATGGCCGGTGATGAAGACGCGCCGGGGATCGAGGTGCCACTGACGGATGGTGGTGTCGATCATCGCCTTGATCGAGCGCGGCTCGTCACCCTCCTGCCCCTGGTCCCAGGCGTTGAACCAGTTGAAGCAGTAATTGACGTCGTTGACCGGCCGCTGTTCGGGGATCAGGAGGGCGAAGCCGAGCTTGTCGGCATAGTCGATCCAGCCGGCCTCGTCGGCAAAATTCTCGGCCCGCTGAAAGCAGTGATGGAGCGCGACCACCAGCGGCGCGCCCTCCGCCAGGCCGGTCGGGACATGCAGCCGCATGCGCAGGTCGCCGGGATTGTCTCCGAACGCCTCATACTGGACCGTCCGCGGGGTCTCGACCTTCGCTTGCAGGGTGCACCCGGCGGCCAGCACGGCCGCCAACAAGACACCCAGAACTTTGCCCACGGCCCACCTGCGCAAGATCATTGTCGGAAGCCTCAACGTCGCGCCCTTTGCGCCCTGCGGCAACCCCTCTATGATCCGCCGCCGAACCGTTCCGCCCCGATTTGAGGACGAGCCTTTGCACTGGGCGCAGAAACTTCTCCTGGTCCAGGCCGGACTGATCTTCCTCGGCTTTACGGTCGGTTATCGCCGGCTGTTCGCCCGTCCCGAGGGTACGCCGCCGGCCATGCGGACCCTGGCCGTGCTGGCCGGCATCGTCACCGCCGGCCAT
Organism: Alphaproteobacteria bacterium; assembly: GCA_021774355.1. Classification (GTDB taxonomy): domain Bacteria; phylum Pseudomonadota; class Alphaproteobacteria; order Zavarziniales; family Zavarziniaceae; genus JAJFJE01. The sequence continues at coordinate 3,320 of JAJFJE010000352.1, read as the reverse complement.
GTGGCCGCGATCACCGACGAGCGCGCCGACTGGTGGAGCTTCATCCTGGGCACGGCGCTCTATGGCGGCTCCGCCGGGCTCTACCTGTGGGCCGCCCGCACCACCTGGCAGCGCCGCCTTTCCCTGGCCTTTTCCGGCGACCAGCCGGCGCATCTGGTGACCAGCGGCCCCTATCGCTGGGTTCGCCACCCTTTTTACAGCGCCTATCTGCTTTATTGGTGCGCAGGGGTGGTTGCGGCCAAGGAACCCTGGCTAATTCCGACCGTCGGCCTGATGGCCGGTGCGTTCTTCCTGGCGGCCCGGGGCGAGGAGGCAAAATTCGCCGCAACCGATCTGGCCGCCGACTATGCCCGGTACCAGAGGCGGGTCGGCATGTTCCTGCCCTGGCCGGGGCGTCGATGAGCGCCGATGCCGCCCCGCCGGCGGCGCGGCGGCGGCGCGAACTGGACCTGCTGCGGATTGCCGCCTGCCTGATCCAGTTTCCCTTCCACACCGGCAAGGTGTTCGACCACGACCCCAACTATCACATCAAGAATCTGGTCGAGTCGGGCCTGGTCGACGCCTTCACCAGCTTCGCCCATATCTGGCGCATGCCCCTGTTCTTCTTCATTGCCGGCTGGGCGGCGGTGACCGCGCTGGGCAGCCGCAGCCCCGCCATCTTTCTAACCGATCGCCTGAAACGCCTGGGACCGCCCCTGCTGGTCGGCCTGGTGCTGTTCGCGCCCGCCATCAAATATCTCGAACGCCTGTCCGGGCGGGACCTGCGGCCCACCGGCCTGGTCGCCGAACCACGGGCCTTCGCCCTCGACTACTGGACATGGCTCGGCCATTTTTTCGGCCGGCTGAACCAGTTCTCGTGGTCCCATCTGTGGTTCATCGTCTATCTGCTGCTGTTCTCGGTCGCCCTGCTGCCGGCCCTGCGCGCCCTCGCCCGGCACTATGACCGGATGCCGGCCAGCCCGGCCTGGCTGGTCGGCCCGGCCCTGGTCTGCGCCGGGATCGAACTGGGCTTGCGCCCGATCTTCGGCGATCTGCCCAATCTCTACCGCGACTGGGCGAATATCCCTGAATTCGTCCTGTTCTTCCTGCTGGGCGCCGTGGTCGCGCGCGAACCGGCGGTCGAGGCCGGCATCGCCGCCCGCTGGCCCGGCCTGCTTGCCGCTGGACTTGCCGGCGCGGCGCTCCATATCTGGTTCGGAACGGCGAGCCCGCTGGGCGCCCTCGGCCGCGGCTTCGCCGCCTGGTGCCTGGTCGCGGGACTGCTCGGCCTGGGCCAGCGCCTGGGCGGGTCGCGCACGGCCTTCGACCGCTATCTCGGCGAGGCGACCTTCCCGCTCTATGTCCTGCACCACCTTCCGGTGGTGGCCCTTGCCTTCCTGATCGTGCCCCTGGACTGGCCGCTCTGGGCCAAGGCGGCGACGATCTGCGCCGGTTCGGCGGCGCTCAGCTTCGCCCTCTACCACTTCGCCATCCGGCCCTGGCGGCCGACCCGCATGCTGTTCGGGATGCGTCCCCGGGGCTGACACCCGGCTGCCGCCGATGCTTTAGTCGGCTGGCACCGGCGCCGCCTGACCGAGCAGCAGGTCGGCGGCCTTCTCCGCCACCATGATGGTCGGCGCATTGGTGTTGCCGCCGACCAGCGTGGGATGGATCGAGGCATCCACGACATAGAGACCCTGGAGCCCGTGAACCTTGAGGTTCGGATCGACCACGGCACGGTCGTCAAGACCCATCTTGCAGGTCCCGACCGGGTGATAGACCGTTTCGGCGGTGCACCGGATGAAGTCCAGGACCGCGCCATCCGAGGCCAGGCCGGCCCATTGGTGCTCGCGCTGAACCGCCCGGTGGGCCGCGAAGGCGCTGTCGAGCAGCACCGCCCGGGATAGCTTGAAGGCCCGGATCATGCCGGCCACGTCCTCCGGGTGGCCCAGATAGTCCGGGTCGATCGCCGGCGGTGCCGCGGGATCGGCCGAGGCCAGGGTGACCCGGCCGCGGGCGCCCGGGCGCAGGACGCAGGCATGGGTCGAATAGCCATAGCCGAACTTGGTGGTCAGGCCGTGATTTTCGAGCAGGGCGGGAATGAAGTGGATCTGGACGTCGGGCCGGGGATTGGCCGGGTCGGTGCGCACAAAGGCCCCGGCCTCGGCCACGTTGGAACTGAAGAAGCCCTTGCCCTCGGTGAAGTAACGGGTGAAATCACGCAGCATCCGAGGCAGCGCCGAGGCCGCGAAGGCATAGGCCAGGCGGGTTTTGGAGCGGTGCGACAGGGTGATGTCGAGATGATCCTGGAGGTTCCGGCCGACGCCCGGCAGGTCGTGATGCAGGACGATGCCATGGGCGGCCAGATCGGCCGGATGGCCGATGCCCGAAAGTTGCAGCAACTGGGGCGAGTTGATCGCCCCGCCGCTCAGGATCACCGCCTGGGCAGCCTCGGCCAGTTGCTCGCGGCCGGCGGCGCGAAACCGCACGGCCCGGGCCCGGCGGCCGTCGAGCACCACGCCCAGCGCCAGGGCACCGGTCGCGATGGTCAGGTTGGGCCGTGCCAGGCCCCACAGATAGGCCCGGGCGGCGCTGCAGCGCCGTCCGTTCTTCTGGGTCAGCTGGTAAAGGCCCGCCCCTTCCTGCACGGCGCCGTTAAAGTCGTCATTGCGCGGGATCCCCAGGGCGGCCGCAGCCGACAAGAAGGTCTCGACCAGCGGATTAGGCTCGCGCGGGTCGGCCACGTTCAACGGTCCCAGGGTGCCGTGATACTGGTCGGTCAGCCGCTCGTTGCATTCCGCGCGCCGGAAATAAGGCAGCACCCGGGCGAAATCCCAGCCCTGGCAGCCCAGCCGCGCCCAGTCGTCATAGTCCGCGCCATGCCCGCGAACATAGATCATGGCGTTGAGCGACGACGAGCCCCCCAGCATCTTGCCCCGAGGCCAGAACATCGCCCGCCCGGCCATGTTGGGCTGGGGCACCGTCCAGTAGCCCCAGTTGCGCCGCTTGGAACGCATCAGCCCGACAATGCCGAGCGGCATCTGGACCAGGAGGCTGCGGTCGCTCGGCCCGGCTTCGAGCAGCAGGACCTTGGTATTGGGGTTGGCGCTCAGCCGGTTGGCCAGCACCGAACCGGCGGAACCGGCGCCGACGATGACATAATCATACATCTACAGTTCCTCGCCCGGGCAGCCCGTCATCGGGATCGGCGCCGCCGGCCTCCCACCGTTGCGGCAATTCCGACAATTTGTCAGTTATAGGATAGGAAAAAATGCCGGGGGGCCAAGCGAAAAGCGCCGATCCCGCCCGGTCGCCCTGGACCGCGCCGCCGGGCTATGGTG
>JAJFJE010000351.1 GCA_021774355.1 Alphaproteobacteria bacterium | reverse complement strand
GCTGGCATTGCCCGCCGTGACGAATTGCCCGGGGCCCTTGACCGGCGGCAGTTTTGCCAGCCCTTCCAAGCTGGTTTCCGGCCGATTTCCCTCGTCCTTGGTCAGCAGGGTTTCCTGCTGGCGGGCCTCGCCCGTCGCCTTGTCCAGCACCGCCATGACCGAGGGCAGCGGCACGATCTCGGCATCGAAGCGGCCGGCCGCCTGGGCCGCAGCGGTGCGCTGCTGCGACGACAGGGCATAGGCGTCCTGGGCCGCGCGGGGAACGCCATAGCGGGCGGCGACGATGTCGGCCGTGTCGATCATGGGCAGCCACAGGGCCGGGCAATTGGCGAGCAGCCATTCCTCGGTAAAATGGTTGGTGTTGAGCGTGCTCTGGACCAGGGAGATCGATTCGACGCCGCCGGCGACGGCGATCGGCAGGCTGCCGGCCAGCACCCCATGGGCAGCCATGGCAATGGCATTCAGCCCCGACGAGCAGAAGCGGTTGATGGTGACCCCCGCAACCGTGACCGGACAGCCGGCGCGGATGGCCGAGGTCCGGGCGACATTATGTCCGGTCGCCCCCTCGGGCAGGCCACAGCCGAAAAAGACGTCCTCGACCTCGCCCGGCTCGATCCCCGCCCGGGCGATCGCATTGGCGATGACATGGCCACCCATGGTGGCGCCGTGGGTCTGGTTGAAAGCGCCGCGAAAAGCCCGCCCGATCGGGGTGCGGGCGGTCGAGACGATAACGGCTTCAGCCATGGCGGATGTTCCTCTACGCGGCACAGGGCGTGACTGTAGCGGCGCCCGCAGCGCGGCAAAAGATGTTTTACTGTCAGTGCAAAAACACCGGCAATGCCTCGACGAAGGCGATCGCCTGGTCGAGCGCGCCGAAGCGAAAGAGATCCCCGTGCCCGCCCGCGGCTGCCCGCCACAGGCGCTTGGGATCGGGCGCTGCGTCGTAGAGCTGCTGCCCCAGGCGGTTGGGGATCACCGTGTCGCGGCCGCCCTGCAGGACCAGCAGAGGCGCCCGGACCGCGCCGATGCGGGCCAGGGCGTCGAAGCGGTCGCGCAGCAGCAGGTCCACGGGCAGCAGCGGGTAGCGCAGCTTGGCGATCGCCGCAATGCTGCTATAGGGCGATTCCAGGATCACGGCGGCAACCGGCCGTTCGGCCGCCATGGCCACGGCAATCCCGCTGCCCAGCGATTCCCCGTACAGCACAAGCCGCGCGCCCAGGCCCAGGCCATCGAGAAAAGCCAGCCCGGCCCGGGCGTCGCGCAGCAGCCCGGCCTCGCTCGGCGCGCCGGGATTGCCGCCGAAGCCGCGGTAATCCAGGAACAGGCCGCCCCAGCCGGCCGCGGCGAAGCGGCGGATGCGCGGCGCCCGGCCGGCGATCGACCCGCCATTGCCGTGGAGATAGGCGACCACCGGCACCTGCCCGTCCGCCGGGGGCAGGTACCAGCCGTGGAGCGACAAGCCGTCCGCCGTCGTGACGCTGACATCCCGCAGGCCGGCCACGCCGACCGCGGCGCGGTCCGGCCGGGCGGGATCGGGATCGTAGAGCAGGCTGCGCTGGAACAGATAGAACCAGCCAAGCGTCCCGGCGCCCGCCAGAAGAACCAGCACGGCGCCCAGCGGGAGCCACCGAACCAAAGCCATCGCCGGCCTCATACCAAGTCTGCAGGGGCGGTGAAAAATCCGGGGTTCCGGGGACCCCGCGAACAGGGTAGACAAACAACAGGACCAAAAACAGGACCTTGCCGGACAGGACCCCCGATGAGCGAAGCGACCGACGTGCCGGAAGGCTGGCAGGCGATTTCCAGCAGCAACCCCTTCGAGCGCGAGATCTTCAGCGGTCCCGGGGCCAGCGAAGGCACCATCACCTATAATTATTTCCACCGGGACGAGAACGGCCGGCTGGTCCTGGGCTTTCGGCCCAATGCCCGGCACGCCAATGACCAGGGAATCATTCATGGCGGCGCCCTGATGACCTTCCTCGATGCCTCGCTGGGCGCGACGGTGTGGCTGGCGGTGGATCGCCGGCGGATCGTTACCATGTCCCTGACCAGCGAATTCCTGTCGCCAGCCAGGCCCGGCGACCTTTTGGTGTGCCGGCCCGAGATCACCCGCAAGGCGCGCTCGGTGGTGTTCGCCCGGGCCGAGGTCAAGATCGACGACCGCCTGGTGCTGACCGCCAACTCCCTGTGGAAGATTGTCGGCGCCTGAGGCCCCATGCGCCACAGCGAAACCATCGCGCTGCCCAGCGCCAGCCCGGGCACCACCCGGTCGCTGCAGGTGCACCGCTATGGCCAGCCCGGCGGGGCCAAGGCCTACCTCCAGGCGGGCCTCCATGGCGACGAACTGCCGGGCCTCCTGGTCATGGAGCATCTCCTCGCCCTGCTCGACCGGGCGGCTGCCCGAGAGGCCATACGGGGCGAGATCGTCTGCGTGCCCCTGGCCAATCCGATCGGCTTCGGCCAGCACCTGCTGGGACGCCACGCCGGGCGTTTCGATCTTGCCACCCTGGGCAATTTCAACCGCCTCTATCCGTCCCTCTCGGCGCCCCTGATCGCCGCCCTGGGGGACCGGCTGGGCGACGATGCCGCGGCCAATATCGCCCTGATCCGGGCGGCGGCCCGCGATCACCTGGCGCAAATCGAGGCCCGCGGCGAGAGTGATGCCCTGCGTCTCGCCCTGATGCGCCTAGCGGTCGACGCCGACATCGTCCTCGACCTTCATTGCGACGATATCTCGGTGCTCCACCTCTATCTCGGCACGCCGCTCTGGCCGGGAGCGGCGGACCTTGCGGCCGAGCTTGGCGCACGCGCCGTGCTGCTGGCCGAAGCCTCCGGCGGCGAGCCCTTCGACGAGGCGGTGGGCGGCCCCTGGTGGGCCCTGGCCAAGGCCTATCCGGAGCGGCCGATCCCGCCCGCCTGCCTGGCCGCAACGGTTGAATTGCGCGGCGACCGGGATGTTTCTGACGCCCTGGCGGCGGCGGATGCGGCGGCCCTGTTCCGCTTCCTGGTGCGTCGCGGCCTGATCGCAGGCGAGACCCGGCCCCTGCCCGATCTGCGCTGCGCGGCGACCCCGCTCGACGGCGCCGACATCATCGAATGCCCGGTGGGCGGGGTCCTGGTGTTTGCCCGTGCGGTCGGCGAGCGGGTCGCCGCCGGCGACATGATTGCCGAGATCGTCGATCCGATGGCGCCCCCGGGAACCCCCCGGATTGCCCTGTCCAGCCGCACCGATGGCCTGTTCTTCGCCCGCCCCGGCCAGCCGCTGGCGCGCCCCGGTCTGCCCGCGGCCAAGATTGCCGGCGCGGTCTCCCTGGCGCACCGGACCGGCCCTTTGCTGACCCTGTAGGCGCGCCATGACCGACACCCCCCCGCTTCTGGAACGGCCGGCGGCAGCGGCCCGCGGGCTGATCCCGGCCGCCACCATCCTGCTGCTGCGGGACAGCCCGGCGGGCATCGAAGTGTTTTTCGTGCAGCGCCACCACCAGATCGAATTCGCCGCGGGCGCCCTGGTTTTTCCCGGCGGCAAGCTCGACCCGCGCGACCACGATCCGCGGCTGGACGGCCGGCTGGACGGCGCCGCCGGCCTGCCGCCTTTGGTCCGGGCCCTGCGGGTGGCAGCGATCCGCGAGGCATTCGAGGAGGGCAGCGTGCTGCTGGCCCGCCCGCGCGGCGGCGGCGCCCTCGCCCCCGAGCGGCTGGAACGCATCGCCGCGCGCTGGCGCCACCCGCTCGCCCGGGGCGAGATCGGCATCGCCGAGGTGGTGGTCGGGGAGGACCTGGTCCTGGGGCTGGACCAGCTGGTCCTGTTCGCCCATTGGATCACCCCCAGCCTGATGCCGAAGCGCTTCGACACCTTCTTCTATTTGGCGGTGGCGCCGGCCGACCAGGTCGGCCGGCATGACGGCCACGAGACCGTCGATACGGTGTGGCTGACCGCGCGCCAGGCCCTGGCCGACCAGGCCGCCGGACAGCGCCAGATCGTCTTTCCGACGCGCATGAACCTGCGCAAACTGTCCCGCTGGCCACGCGCCGCGGACGCCCTGGCCGCCGCCCGCGTCAGCCCGGTGGTGACCGTCGAGCCGCAGCCGGAAACCCGCGACGGCGAGGCCTATCTGGTGCTGCCCGCGGCAGCCGGCTACGATCTCGACGCGGTCGCGGTCCGCGACATTCTCTAGGGCTGGACCTTGGAAGACACGACCCCGATCCTGGTAGGCTGCGGCCAGTTGACCCGACGCGACACGGGGCGGGCGGGCGACCCGATCGCCATGATGGCCGAAGCGGCGGGCCTGGCGGCAGCCGACGCCGGCCTGGGCACCGCGGCGCTGGCCCGGCTGGACCGCCTTGCCCTGGTCCGCGCGCACTCCTGCACTGCCGCCGACCCGGCCGCCCGCCTGGGCGAAATCCTGGGCGCCACAGCCGCCCGGGGCAGCGTGACGGCCGGCGGCACGGCGCCCCAGCGGCTGGTCAGCGCGATCATGGGGGATATTGCCCAGGGCACCTGCCGGCTGGCCCTGGTGGTCGGGGCCGAGGCGCTGGCGGGCGGCGGCGCGCCGATGGCCTTGACCGAGGGGATCGGCGCGGCCGAAGCCGCCCACGGCCTGGACCGCGCGACCCTTGTCTACGCCCTGTTGGAAAACGCCCTGAGGGCCCGGCGCGGACGCAGCCAGCGGGCCCATCTGCGCCGCATCGGCGCGCTGTACGCCCCCTTCACCGAGGTCGCCGCGGCCAGCCCTCTGGCCTGGCACCGGCGGCCATACAGTGCCGCCGAACTGGCGACGCCGGGCCCCGGCAACCGCTTTGTCGGCTATCCCTATACCCACAGGCTGACCGCCGCGACCGCGGTCGACCAGGCAGCCGCACTGCTCCTGACATCGGTCGCCGAGGCCCGTCGCCTGGGCCTTGCCGAAAGCCTGTGGATCCATCTTCACGGCCATGCGGCCGGCCGCGATCCCACCCCCCTGGCAGCGCGGCCCGCGCTTTATGCCGCGCCGGCGATCCGGGCAGTCGGCCAGGCCGCCCTGGCTATGGCCGGGCGCAGCATCGCCCAGGTCGATCTGGTGGACCTCCATGCCTGGGCGCCTTCGGCGGTGCAGATCGCCAAGGATGCCCTGGCCCTGCCGGAGGTCGACGGGCCGCCCCTGACGGTCACGGGCGGCCTGGCCTATTTCGGCGCCCCGGGCGACAATTACACCACCCATGCCATCGCCACGATGATGACCCGGCTGCGGGCGGCCCCCGGGCAAGTGGGCCTGGTGACCAGCGAAAGCGGCGCCCTGGCCAGCCATGCCGTCGGCCTCTACGCGGCCGCCCGGCCGTCGGCGCCGTTCCGCGCGGCCGACGACACCTGCCAGGCCGGGCTCGACGCCGCCCCCTGTATGGCCCTTGCCGCGGCGCCGGAAGGCCGGGCCCGGATCGAGAGCTACACCGTGCGCCATGACCCGGACGGCGCCCCGGCCGCCGGCATCGTCATCGGCCGGCTGGTCGATGACGGCCGGCGCTTCGTTGCGGCGACCCCGACAGCGCCCGCCGCCCTGGACGCTTTGCTCGACGGTGAGGCGGTGGGCCGCCGCGGACGGGTCGCGACGGCCGCCAGCGGGGTCCTGTTCACCCCCGACTAGGCCGCCCGGTCAGTCCAGTTCCAGCATCAGCTTCAGGTTCTGCACGGCAGCGCCCGACGCGCCCTTGCCCAGATTGTCCAGGCGCGCGACCAGCAGCGCCTGGCCATGCCGGGCATTGCCATAGACCCGGAGTTCCAGACTGTCCGTATCGTTCAGGGCCTCGGGCTCGAGCCGGCTTTCGCTGCCCGGCAGGACACGGACCAGTTCGTGGCCGCGATAATAGGCCGCCAGCGCCGTCTCGAGCCTGGCGGCATCGACCGCGCCCGGGAGGGTGTCGAGGTGCAACGCCACCATCACCAGCATGCCCTGGCGGAACCGCCCGACCGAGGGCACGAAGATCGGCCGCCGGGTCAGCCGGCCATAGGTCTGGATCTCGGCGACATGCTTGTGTTCCAGGCCCAGGCCGTAGATTTCGAAGCGCGGCGCGGTGCCCGCCTCGTGCTCTTCGATCATGGTCCGGCCGCCGCCGGAATAGCCGCTGACCGCGTGCACCACGATGGGCTGGTGGGCCGGCACCAGGCCGGCTTCGACCAGGGGGCGCAGCAGGGCGACCGCGCCGGTCGGATAGCAGCCGGGATTGCTGACCTTCGGCGCTGCGGCAATTGCGGCGGCCTGGCCCGGCGCCATTTCGGCAAAGCCATAGACCCAGCCCGGCGCCACCCGATGGGCGGTCGAGGCATCGAGCAGGCGCGGTCCCGCCGCGCCCAGGCCGTCAACCATGGCGACGGTTTCCGTGGCCGCCGCGTCGGGCAGGCACAGCACCGCCAGGTCGACCTCGGCCAGCAGGGCCCGCTTGGCCTCCGGGTCCTTGCGCCGGGCGGGATCGATCGAACACAGGCGGATCCCGGGCAATGCCGCCAACCGCTCGCGGATACCCAGGCCCGTCGTGCCGGCCTCGCCGTCGATAAACACCTTGGCCATGCTTCGCCCTCTGCCGTTCGCGCCCCGACCATGGCCAGGGGCCGTGAGGCCGTCAAGCGGCGGCTCGAGTACCCGCGTCCGGCGCGGCCGGGACGAGGCTTCGAAGGCGCTCTCCGCCGGACCTCGAACCCTAGGCCAGGCCCAGCATCGCCCGTTCCGGGCCGGTCACCGGCTGGTCCTCGTCCAGGAAGAATTCGTCGAGTTGGGGCGGCGCCACGGCGGTCCCCGCGAGCATGGCGTGGGCCTGACCGCGATGGTGGATCTGGTGGACGAACAGGTGGGGCAGGACATTGCCCACGCTTTCATAGGCCGTGCCGCGCGGCCCGCGGTCGAGCGCCACCAGGCGTGTGAGATCGGCCGCGGCCAGGCCGTCGCAAAAGCCCGCCAGGCGGCGGTCGACCCCCTGCTGGGCCAGCAGGAGATCGGCGGCGTGGGTCAGGGGCTGGCGCTGGTCCAGGAGCTTGCGGCCGCGGCCGGCGCCTTCCAGCGCGTCGAGATAATAGCGGTCGACCGCCAGGAGATGGTTCAGCGTGGCCGCCAGCGAGGGAAAGAAGCTGGTCCGCGGCGCCGTAAAGTCGCCGTCCGCCAGCAGGCAGCACGCCGAGAGCAGGCGCCAGTTCGACCAGGCATTGTTGCGGGCCATGGCGCGGTAGTGCTGGACCAGGGGCATGGGGCCTCCTCCCTCACATGACCTGCGCCGATTTCAACACCTTTACATAGAGGCTGGGAAGCGCCGCATCGCCGAGCTGCCGGCGCGGCACCCACCGCCCGGCGCTGCCCGCGCCCACCCGCGCGCGCATCACCGTCAACA
>JAJFJE010000036.1 GCA_021774355.1 Alphaproteobacteria bacterium | reverse complement strand
GCCATGTCGCCGAAGGCCGGATGGCCGAGCAGCCAGGCCGCCAGGGCGATCTGGGCAACGGTATTGAGCTTCGATGCGGGCAGCGGCTGGATGGCCACCGGGCGGGCCAGGGTGTGGGCCAGCATCACGCCGGAGATGATCGCAAGATCGCGGCTCACCACCACCACCACGAGCCAATTTGGCACCAGGCCCTGAAGTCCAAGGGTGACATAGATGGCCATCAGCAGGGCCTTGTCGGCGAGCGGGTCGAGATAGCGGCCGAGCACGGTCTCCCAGGCGAAATGCTTCGCCAGGAAGCCGTCCACGCCATCCGACAGACCGGCCAGGACGAAGATCCAGAAAGCGGTGACGAGGCGCCCTTCGAGCATCAGCCAGACGATAAAGGGCACCGCCATCAGGCGGCCCAGGGAGATCAGATTCGGGATATTGACGATGCCGAACATACCTCTGCGATCGCGCCGGGGCGCTCAATTCCAGCCGGGACGCCCGACGCCGTACCCGTAATAGCCCGGGTCGTCACGGTCCGGCGGCACGACCGGCGGCGGATCCCGGTAGGGATAGGGTGCGGCATCCGGCCCCCCGCCATAGCCGGCCGGCCCGTCGTCGCCTGGCGGTGCCCCATAGCCCTGGGGCCCGTCATAATAGCCCGGATCGCCGCCCGGCGCCCCCTGATCATATCCCGGGGGCTGGGGATAGGCGGGAGCGGCCGGCCCGGGCGCGGCGCGGGCCGGACCCCCGCCGCCGGCCGAGACCTCCCAGCCGCCCGCCCCCTGGGCAAGGATCAGGCCGCGGCTTGCCAGCATGCGGATCAAGGTCGCCGGGTCGCCGCGGTAGTCGAGCGCCAGATCGGCGCTGCCGACGGCCAGCCGCTTGACCACCAGCCGCTGAATGGCCGCGGTATCCTCCAGGGTCTGGCGCAGCTTGCGCCAGGTCCTCAGATCACTGAAACGGGCGGTCGCTTCGAGATGCTGGGGCGGCCCGGCAGGCACGGCGTTCTGTTCCCGGAAGGCCTGCTGGATCGCCGTCCCGGCGGCCGTCGCCGCGGTTTCGAAGGCAACGCCATAGTCGCCCGACGGATCGGCCGCGAAATCGCCACGGAACAGCGGCGGATTGCCCGGCCGGGCAATCTCGACCAGGATTCCGGGCTGGCCTCGGTCGAGGGTGGTTTGGCGGGCCGTGGCCACATAGATCCCGTCGCATTCATAGGACCGGGCCATGCCGTTCATCGCCTGCAGGTCTCCGTTCACCACCATATCGGCGGGCAATTGCTGGATATCCTGCAGATCGCCCAGGGGGACCACCAGGCGCTGTGAATCGCCGCCCGGCGGGCGATTGGCCCAGGCGGTCTGCCAGCCATTCTCCTCGCTCCACAGCATGGCGCTGCCGTCGCTGCGGATCAGCAGGGGCAGCAGCAGTGCCGGCTTCTGCGGCTCGACCACCGAGGCGACCCCCTGCCCGCCCAGGATCGAATCGATCGCCGCCCGGCGGAATTCGACAGTCAGCTTCGCGGCATAGGTCGTGCCGGTGGTCCGCTCGTCCTTGACCTCGAAACCCTGCATGGTCTGGAACACCAGCTGGTCCGAGACCGTCGGCAGGCGGCTGCGGTCACCTGGCGCCAGACGCTCGAACAGCGACTGCAAGGCGTCCCGCTGGCCCTTGAGCAAGGCCGTGTCGCGGGCCTCCACGGTGTTGGCACCGCTGGCCTGGGCCGGGACGTCCTCGACCAGATAGCCCGGTTCGGCCTGCGCCGCCGTGGCAAAGGCTGCGATCGACAGGACCAGGAGGAAACGGAACAAGGGCAGAGGCGACATCGGCGACTCGTTGTGAGGGGAGACTGCGGCCAGACCCTATTTGCCGGCGCCATTATGGCGGGACTATAGCGGGCACGTCACCGGCGGCAAGCGCGGGAGCGACTTGAGCCGCCGTGCAATTACAGTATGGTCCGCGCCAGTGGGCGCGACGCGGCGCTTTTGGTCAACGGGTAAATCATGAGTGGCTATTCCTACCGGGATGCCGGGGTCGATACCGCGGCTGGCGACGCCCTGGTCGAAGCGATCAAGCCGGCCTCGGCCCGCACGGCGCGCGCCGGGGTGATCGGCGGGCTGGGCGGCTTCGGCGCCTTGTTCGACCTGAAGGCGGCCGGCTACCGGGATCCTTTGCTGGTGTCCTCGACCGACGGGGTCGGCACCAAGCTCAAGATCGCGATCGCCGCCGGCAAGCATGACACGATCGGCCAGGATCTGGTCGCCATGTGTGTCAACGACCTTGTTGTCCAGGGCGCGGAACCGCTGTTTTTCCTCGATTATTTCGCGTCCTCCCGGCTCGACGTGGGGGCCGCCGCAACCGTCATCAAGGGCATCGCCGAGGCCTGCGCCAAGGCCGGCTGTGCCTTGATCGGCGGCGAGACGGCCGAAATGCCCGGGCTGTACCGGGACGGCGACTATGATCTCGCGGGCTTTGTCGTGGGTGCGGTCGAGCGTGATCAGGTGCTGACCGGGGCGGATGTCGCACCGGGCGACCTGCTGCTTGGCCTGGCGTCCAGCGGGGTGCATTCCAACGGCTATTCCCTGGTCCGGCGGATCGTCGAGGGCGAAGGCTTCGGCTATGCCGATCCGGCACCCTTCGCCCCCGGCCAGAGCCTGGGCGAGGCCCTGCTCGTCCCGACCCGGCTCTATGTCCAGGGGCCGTTGGCCGCCGCCCGCGCGGGTGCCGTCAAGGCGCTGGCCCACATCACCGGCAGCGGCATCATCGGCAATCTGCCCCGGGTCCTGCCCGATGGGGTGGCGGCCGCGCTGGATGCCGGGGCCTGGTCCCTGCCCCCGGTCTTCGCCTGGCTGGCCGCGACGGGGCGGCTCGACCCCGGCGAATTGGCCAATACCTTCAATTGCGGGCTGGTCATGATTGCCGTCGTGGCGCCGGAGCGGGCGGCGGCCGCGACGGCCCTTCTGGAAGCGGCCGGCGAACAGGTCGCCGTGGTCGGCCGGGTGATCGGGCGCAGCGCCGGCCAGCCGGCCTGTGTCGTGACCGGCCCGGCCGGGCTCTGGGGCGCCGATGCCGCCTGGCAGGTGGCGTGATGCGCCGCATCCCGACTGCCGTCCTGATTTCCGGCCGCGGGTCCAACATGGCGGCGCTGCTCGAAGCCGCGGCCGACCCGTCCTTCCCGGCCGATATCCGGCTGGTGCTGTCGAACCGGCCGGGCGCCAGCGGCCTGGAGCGCGCCGCGGGCTTCGGCGTCGCCACCCAGGTGATCGACCATCGCAGCTTTTCCGATCGCGCCGGGTTCGACGCGGCCCTTGACCAGGCGTTAACCACTGCCGGGATACAGCTTGTGGCGCTGGCCGGCTTCATGCGGTTGCTGACGCCGGACTTCACCCGTCGCTGGACAGGCCGGATGATCAATATCCATCCCTCGCTGCTGCCCGCCTTCAAGGGCGTTCACGTTCACCAGCAGGCGCTCGCCGCCGGCGTGCGCCTGTCAGGCTGTACGGTGCATTTTGTCTCGCCGGAGATGGATTCCGGTGCGATCATCGGCCAGGCTGCGGTGCCGGTCCATCCCGACGACAATGCCGACCGGCTGGCCGCGCGGATCCTGGCCATGGAACATCTGCTCTACCCGGCGGCCCTGGCCCTGGTCGCCAACGGCCAGGCCCGCCTGATCGACGGGCGCACGGCCTTTGCCGCGGGCGCCTGGCGGGCGGTCACCCTGACCGCCGATCTCGACGGCTGACCATGCGTGCGGCGCGGCTCCTGGGGCTTGTTGCCGCCCTGGTGCTGGGGGCGAGCATCGCGCCCGTCTGGGCTGCCCCGGCCGCCATCGAGCAGGCCTTTGTCGCCCTGGGCACCGGGCGGCTCAGCCCCGCCCAACTGCGGCTGATCGTCGCCCAGGCCTATGACGGCAACAAGCGCGCGGCCGAGGCCGTGGCCTGGATGTACGGCACCGGGAAGTTCCTCGGCTATCAGCCGGTACGCAGTTACGAATGGTATCTGCGCACCTATCTCCTGGGCATGGACGACGCCCTCGACATCGCCGGCCGGCTCTACGACACCATGAGCCCGGCCTACCGGGTCCAACTCGACCCGACCGTGGTCGCCGTGGCCAAGGCCGAGCAGGCCAAGCGCCGCCTGGGCCTGGGCCGGGGCACCGACCAGCCGCCGGCCGCCACCGACGCGGCCATGCCCAGCCTGCCCCGCTTCACCAGCCCGCCGCCCGAGGCGACGGCGGTCGTCGCCATGATCCGCGAGGAAGTGACGGCCTTCCCCAATGTCTCCTTCGCCCTGGCCAAGGCCGTTGCCCGGGTCGAATCGAATTTCAAGGCCAATGCCTTGAGCCCGGTCGGCGCCCGCGGCGTCATGCAGATCATGCCGGCCACCGGGCTCGGCGAATTCGCCGCCGCCCCCGACACGCTGTGGGATGCGCGCACCAATATCCGCCTGGGGATCCGCTTCCTGTCCCAGTTGATCGACCGCTACGGCGCGGTCGATATCGCCCTGTCGCATTACAATGGCGGCTCGGCGGTGGGCCAGCCCGGCGCCGCCCGGGTGATCCCGGCGACCCAGGGCTATGTCGACTCGGTCCTCGCCTGGGCGGCCCATTACCAGAACGACGACGGGGGACCGCCGCCGACAGCCCCCCGCAATCCCGTCTTCGAAGTGGCGCCGTAGCGGGTTCAGGCGACCGGCCGGCCCCCGAGCCGGCCATCCACGGGACCACCGGGCCCGCCCGGCGCGGGGATGACCGGGACAAGCCCG
>JAJFJE010000350.1 GCA_021774355.1 Alphaproteobacteria bacterium | reverse complement strand
TTCGGTGACGTGCAGATGCGCTTCGAGGGCACCACGCTGGTCGTTTCGATCGTGGAAAACCCGATCATCAATCGGGTGCTTTTCACCGGCAACGACAAGCTGTCCGAGGAAAACCTGACCAAGGAACTCCAGGTCAAGCCGCGCGCCATCTTCACCCGCGGCAAGGTCCAGGCCGATGTCCAGCGCATGCTGGAACTCTATCGCCGGGCCGGACGGTTTTCCGCCTCGATCGATCCCCAGATCGTGCAACTGCCGCAAAACCGTGTCGATCTGATCTTCGATATCACGGAAGGCCCGGCGACGGGCGTGCAGCAGATCACTTTTATCGGCAACAGGGTGTTCTCCGACAGCGAACTGCGCGGAGTCATCGCCACGGCCGAGACGGCCTGGTATCGCTTTTTCTCGAGCAACGACAATTACGACCCGGACCGCCTGACCTACGACCGCGAATTGCTGCGGAAATATTATCTGACCAACGGCTATGCCGATTTCCGGGTGCTGTCGTCGGTGGCCGACCTGACGCCCGAGCGGGATGCCTTTTTCGTCACCTTCACGGTCGACGAGGGACCGCTCTACAAGTTCGGCAAGATCGCCGTCGACAGCCGGGTCAAGGACCTGGTGGCGGACAACCTGTCGGACCGGCTGCTGTCGACCGAGGGCGAGACCTATAACGCCGAAAAGATCGAGAAGACGATCAACGCCCTGACCGATGCCGCCGGCAATCTGGGCTATGCCTTCATCGACATCCGGCCGGTGCTGAAGCGCGACATCGAAAACCGTACCATCGATATCACCTATCAGATCAATGATGCGCCGCGGGTCTATGTCGAGCGGATCAACATTACGGGCAATGTCCGAACCCTCGACGAGGTGATCCGCCGCGAGTTCCGCCTGTCGGAAGGGGATGCCTTCAACACCGCCAAGAAGGAACGGTCGAGGAACCGGCTGCAGGCCCTCGACTTCTTCGAAAAGGTCGACGTCACCCAGGCCCAGGGCAGCGCCCCGGACCGCACCGTGATCAATGTCGACGTGGCCGAGAAATCGACCGGCGAACTGCAGATCGGTGCCGGCTTCTCGTCGTCCGACGGGGCCATCGGCCAGGTCTCGGTGCGCGAGCGGAACCTGCTCGGCCGGGGCCAGGACGTGCGCCTGTCGGCATCGATTTCCCAGAAGAGCCTGCAGTTCGACTTCGGCTTCACCGAGCCCTATTTCATGGGCCGCAACGTTGCCGCCGGCGTCGACCTGTTCAACATCACCCGCGATTTCCAGGACGAGGCGGGTTACGACCTGTCGCGGGTCGGCGGTGCCCTGCGGGCCGGCTTCAACCTGACCGAATATACCCGCATGACCACCCGCTACACCTTGCGGCTCGACGACGTCAGCAACGTCTCCGGCTTTGCCTCGGCGCCGGTCATCGCGGCGGCGGGACGGCGCGTTACCTCGATGGTCGGCTATGTCCTGTCCTATGACCGGCGCAACCGGCCGGTGAAGCCGACCGATGGCTATTATGCCTATCTCTCCCAGGACTTCGCCGGCCTCGGGGGCAGCGTCCGCTACATCCGCAACACGGTCGGCGCCAGCTACTACTATCCCATCACCGATTCGGTGGTTGCCTCGCTGTCGGGCGAGGCCGGCTGGATGTTCGGGCTGGGCCAGGATATCAATCTGAACGACCGCTTCGACCTGGGCGGCGACAAGCTGCGCGGCTTCGAGGATTCCGGCGTCGGCCCGCGGGCCAAGGACACCAACGACTCGCTGGGCGGCCAGCAATATAGTGTCGGCACCGCCGAGGTCAGCTTCCCGCTCGGCCTGCCCGAGGAGTACGGCATCCGGGGCAGCGTGTTCTCCGACTTCGGGACCCTGACCAAGATTGACGGCAACCAGGATTCGGTGCTCGACGACCCATCGCTGCGCCTCTCGGCCGGTGTCGGGCTGTCGTGGGATTCGCCCTTCGGTCCGATCCGGGTCGATTTCGCCGATGCCTTGTTGAAAGAAAAATACGACAAGACCCAGGTCTTCCGTTTCAGCTTCGGGACGACATTCTGATGCGTATCAAAATCCTCTCCGCCGTCGCCGCGCTCGCCCTTGCCGGCACCCTTGGGTCCGCCGCCCGGGCCGCCGACCAGTTTCCACAGGCGCGGCCGTTGATCGTCGACTACCAGCGGATCCAGACCGGGTCCAAGGCGTCGCTCGATGTCCGCCGCCAGGTCGAAGTCGCGCAGAAGGGCTTCCAGGCCGATGTGGACAAGCAACTGGCCGGCCTGCGCAAGGAAGAGGCGGCGTTGCGGGAACAGGCCTCCAAGCTGCCCCAGGCGGATCGCGACGCCAAGCAGAAGGCCTTCGAGGCCAAGGTCGCCGCTGCCCAGCGGCGCGCCCAGGAGCGCAACAAGGCGATCAACGACGCGGTCGAGGAGGCGAGCGCCAAGGTGCGCAAGGCCCTGGTGCCGATTTTCAGCGCGCTGATGGAGCGGCGCCAGGCCAATGTCCTGCTGGGCACCAGCGAGGTGCTCTATTTCGAGCCGAGCATGGAGATCACCGATCTGGTGCTCAACGAACTGGACAAGCAGATGCCCACGCTGAAGGTCGATATTCCCGACGCCAAATGATCCCAGCCGGCCGCTTCGCCATCCCTCGCGGACCCTTTTCACTGGCGGAGCTGTGTGCGGTCGCCGATGCCCGGCCGGGGC